>JACPHF010000027.1 GCA_016188735.1 Parcubacteria group bacterium
GCGATCTCCAGACCGTATTCGCCCTGACGGCCTGACCGTGAACGACGGTCTGATTAAAGAACAGGACATCCTGAACTGTCTCAGGGCTATTCGCAGCGGCTTGAGTTTCTATCCCCGCGAGATCCGCGAACATCGCCACGATACCTTCTGCATTCTCTTCTACTTCTGGCAGAAATGCTGGAAGTTCGTACGGAACAAGCACCGCTTCGAAGCCGCACTCAATCAGACAAAACAAGCACGAGAAGAGGTGCGTAACGGCAACTATCAGCCGACCCTTGCCTTGATCCGCGAAGTCACCGTGCTTTTCGACGAGCTGGATCTCCGCAAGAAGTTCGAAGAGGTCCTATTCGTCGACATGATCGGCCTCGAGAAACGGCTCGATCAAGCCGTAGCCCAGCTAGAATCGCCGATACCAACCTGAACCACGCAAATGTGAAGGGCGAAGAGGAGCAATCCTCTCGCCCCAAGGCCCGGAGCGCTTGCCGGGCTTTATTAATTCCATTATTTCTTGGGAAAAAGGTATCTCTTTCCTTTCAGCTTTTCGGGCAGCAGATCTTCTTTCGTATACTTCTCATAATCCTTTCCGTATTCCAATTCTTTCATGAGCTTGGTTGGAGCGTTTCTGATTTTTAGGGGAACCGGCAGGTTGCCGTATGCTTTCACGTCTTCCGCGGCCTTAAAGTATGCGTCGTTCGCGCTCCTGTCTTTTTTGCATTCGCACAGGTAGGCCACGCCGTGGGCCAGGTTTATGGCGCACTCGGGAAGCCCGATGATCTCAACCGCGCGGAATACCCCGTTTGCGACAACAAGGGCCGTTGGATGAGCCAGTCCGATGTCTTCTGAGGCAAAAATAACCATTCTTCGTGCTATAAACTTGGGGTCTTCGCCCGCGTCAATCATTCTTGCCAGGTAGTACAGGGCGGCATCGGGCTGAGACGCCCTCATGCTTTTGATGAAAGCAGAAATGGTGTTGTAGTGCTCGTCTCCTTTTTTGTCATACCTGAGAAACTTTGACTGAAGCATGTCTTTCAGCGTTTCCACGGTAATGGCGCCGTACAGTTCTTTGGTATTCTCAAGCATCATGATGGCCTGGCGCGCGTCTCCGTTTGCCATTGCGCAGAGCCAGTCGCTGGCCTTTTTGTCCATCTTGAATCCGGTCCGCTTGATGATCTTGGCCATTTCTTCGTGAGAGAGCTCGTTGAGCACAAAAACCCTGCAGCGGGAAAGCAGGGGCGGTATGACCTCAAAACTCGGGTTTTCGGTTGTAGCCCCAATCAAACTCAGCTCTCCTGTCTCAACGTACGGAAGAAGAAAGTCCTGCTGCGCCTTGTTGAATCTGTGAACCTCGTCAAGGAATAAAAGCTTTGGGTGCTCCCCTGCCTTATCTTCTACGATCTTCTTTATATCCGCCTTGCCGGCCGAAACCGCGGAAAGCTCGTATAGCTTTGCGTTCAGGCTCTTGGCGTATATTTTTGCAAGCGTTGTTTTCCCGGAACCCGGAGGACCCCACAGGATAAACGAGAAGAGGTGCTTTTGGGCAATGGCAATGTTCAGGGGCTTGCCCTCTCCCACCAGATGTTCCTGGCCGGTGAATTCCTTTAAACTCTTGGGCCTGATTCTTGAAGCCAAAGGTTCCATGGCGCTATTGTATCCTTACTTCCTTGTGGCGGAAACACGCCGCGATATGGTCGTTCACCATTCCGACGCCCTGCATGTAGGCATAGATGGTCGTGGGGCCCACAAACCTGAATCCCCTTTTCTTCATGTCAAAGCTGATCGTTTCGGAAAGCCTTGTCTTCTTGGGAATGCTCCCCATGCCCTTCCAGGAGTTTTGAATCGGCTTTTCGCCAACAAAACCCCAGAAATATTTTGCGAATGTTTTGTGTTCTTTCCTGGTTTCAAGAAACGCTTTTGCGTTTTCAATGGCTGCTTCAATCTTCAATCGGTTGCGCACGATTCCGGAATCCTTCAGAAGAACCTTGGTCTTTCCTTTCCCGTATTTGGCCATCTTTTCGGCTTGAAAATCATCAAACGCTTTTCTGAAATTCTCCCTTTTTGACAGAATGACGGCCCAGCTGAGGCCCGGCTGGAAGCAGTCCAAAACAAGGGCCTCAAAAAGTTTCCCATCGGAAAAGAGAGGTCTGCCCCATTCTTTGTCGTGGTATTCGGCCATTTGCCGACTGGTTGTTGACCAGGGACAGCGATTCATTAACTCAGTATAACACAAAGAAAAACCGCTGGGCGCGCCATGCGGTATTTTCTTCCCTTACTATCTGTGCGCTCACTTCTTCATGCTGTTGAAAAGAAAGGCAAAAAGCCAAACCGAGAGCCCCGCAATGATGTTCCAGATGACCAGGCCGAAAAGAAACGTCTGGAAACTGAGGACGGTCTGCCAGCCCCCAACGTTCATGTGCAGGCCGTACATCATGAATCCCGGGCGAACTCCGGGGAAAAATCCGATGACCGCGAAACAGACAACATAGACAATGCTGGTCCAGACCGCGGTGACTTTCAAAAGATGTTCCGTATTAATCATACCTATGAAAGATTTTTTCTCTGCGTTCGACCTTGATGATTAAAGCTTGAACTCTTCCTTGTCGGTGGGAAGATCAAATTTGGCTTTCGTCTTGTTGAGCCTCCTGTCTATGGCGATGAAGATGCGCTCCATGTCTTCTTTCCCGTATTCGTACCTTGCCTTAGTTGCGCAATTTCCAAGAATCTTGAGCCGCTTGATGACCGCGTTCGTCCTGCGCTGAGCCAGCCTGCGAAATCGGTCTCGCTTGGTCTCACTTTTTGGTTTCTTCATGGGATTCTTCTACCTTCCCTCTTTTGAAGGGTGGTTGTCAA
>JACPHF010000030.1:0-2709 GCA_016188735.1 Parcubacteria group bacterium
GGGACTGCCGGCTCAACTGCCCCGCAGACAAAGAAGGTAACGCCCGCGGCTGCTGCTCCTAGCCAAGAAGCGTCGGTTCCTGCCACTCCCAAGAAAGAAGACGCGTACCGGGAATCATTTGAAGAAGAATCAGAATGAAGAAACTACACTTTGCGCTTCTGGTCCTCTTTCTACTTCTTTCCGCGGCCCCGTTTACCTATGCTGCCCAGGGGCAAGGAGGACTTGTCCCGTGCGGATATGATCTCAATGGGAATGGGACATTTGAGGCGAGCGAGCGGTGTCAACCCTGCGACATTTTTTCTCTTATCAAACGAATTCTTGATTTTGTATTGTTTGCCATTGTTCCCGCAATAGCGGTTCTTATGGTCGTAATCGGGGGATCATATTTCCTGTTTTCGCAGGGGAATCCCGCGAACATCCAGCGCGGGAGAGATATTCTCACGAGCGTCGTGGGGGGGCTGATCATCGTCTACGCATCATGGCTTGTCGTCAACTTGTTCTTCGTGGCGATTGGAGTTCAGCAGTGGACCGGCCTTGGAGGCGGATTCTTCAGCATTCCCTGCGCTCCGAGGTAAAAATCTTGCAATTTATAATGCAGTTTCAGGTTCCCCAATTCATTGAGAGAGAGGCGCAAGTGGTAGGGCCGCTTACCTTTCGCCAGTTTGCCTTTCTCGCGGCCGCGGGAGCGGTGGCTTTCATCCTCTACTTCCTCGTTCCCTTCATTGTTTTTGTCGCAGCGAGCGTTGTGTTGGCGGGTGTTGGGCTGATTACCGCCTTTGTGCAGGTTGGAGGAAAATCGCTGCCCGCCCTACTCATGGACTTTCTGAGTTTTCAGATGGGAGGCAAAATCTACTACTGGAAAAAGAAACGCGTATTCGCCAGTGCTCCAGTTCAGCCGACCGCCCAAGAAGTTGCTCAGACCAACCCAGCCCAGATTACGCTTTCAAAAGAGAGCAAGGTTGGCCGCCTTTCAACAAAAATTGAAGCTTCCTAAGACATGACTACCACGACGCAAGAATTTCTTGAGCTAGACGAGATCCGTGAAGGAATGGTGGTGTTAAAAGATCGCACCGTTCGAGGGGTCATGCTGGTCTCTTCGCAGAACTTCGCCCTAAAGTCCGATGAAGAGCAGGATGCCGTCATCGCGCAATTC
Source organism: Parcubacteria group bacterium (assembly GCA_016188735.1). Lineage (GTDB taxonomy): Bacteria > Patescibacteriota > Minisyncoccia > Minisyncoccales > UBA10102 > JACQLT01. Next base: position 1,154 of record JACPHF010000030.1, read on the forward strand.
CAATCGTTCCTAAACTCGCTGGACTTTTCGGTTCAAATCGTTGTCCAATCCCGCCTGCTAAACCTTACCGGCTACCTGGATCAGCTCAAGGAATTGGAGGTGAATCAAAAAAACGATCTGCTCAAGGCGCTCACCCAGGATTACCACGCATTCGTGGAGCGCCTCATCGCGGGATCTTCCATTATGACCAAGAGCTTTTTTGTGGTGGTGCCGTTCTCGCTTCTGGAAACCGTTTCCCTGGATGAGCGCAGGCGCATTCCAAAAATCGCGGGAAGTCTTTCCGATGACGATTTGCAGCGCATGAAAACGCAGCTCTGGCAGCGCATGGAATTCGTTGCCCTTGGGCTGAGACGCATGGGTTTGAAAATCGCCCCCTTGAACAGCGAAGAACTGATTGAGTTGTTCTGGAGCTGGCATCACCCAAAGGAATCCGAGGTGGGATACTATCCGGAAATTCCGCCCGAAATCATCAAATAGCGGATACGACATGGCTTCATCTGTTCCAGAAAAACTCTTTGAACGGGATACACTCACCGCAAAAGACATCATCGCCCCGGCCACGGTAAAGATAGATTCCGAATATTTGGATATGGCGGGGCGGTTTGCGGTTTCCATGTTCATTTTCTCGTATCCCAGATACCTCACCTCGGCCTGGCTGGCTCCGGTCATTAACATGGGGGTCCCCATGGACATTGCCTTGTTCTGCCACCCCATAGACACGAGCCTCGTGCTCAAACAGCTGCGCAGGAAGGTGACCGAGGTGCAGTCTGAACTTATGGAACGCTCGGAAAAAGGACTGGTGCGAGACCCTTCTCTTGAAACCGCGTTTGGAGATCTTGAGAACCTGAGGAACGCCCTTCAAACCGCTCAGGAAAAAATGTTCCGGGTAGGCGTGTACCTAAACATATACGGAGAAACACAGGAAGAATTGCTGAAGATTAAAACAGAACTGCGATCCATCTTGGAGTCGCGCCTCATCTATCTGAAACCCGCCTTATACCGCCAGCGGGAAGGGTTCAACTCAACGCTCCCCTACGGAAAAGATCTTCTGCAGTCTCACACCACCCTGAACACAGGGCCCCTGTCTTCGCTTTTTCCTTTTTTGTCTTTTGACCTGAGTTCCAACTCGGGCATCCTGTACGGGATAAACCGGCACAACAATTCTCTCATCCTTTTCGACCGGTTCTCCCTGGAAAACGCCAATGAAGTCATATTCGCAAAGTCGGGATCGGGGAAATCGTACGCGGTAAAGTTGGAAATTCTCAGGTCCCTAATGACCGGCACAGACGTTATCGTGCTCGATCCCGAAAACGAATACAAGCCCTTGTGCGACGCCGCCGGAGGTTCGTTCTTCGACATCTCTTTGGGCTCTGAAAGCCACATCAACCCGTTCGACCTTCCCCTTCCCAGAGAAGACGAGCGGCCGGACGACGTCCTGCGAACCAACGTCATCAACCTCGTGGGTCTCATGCGCCTCATGCTTGGAGGGCTCACCCCGGAAGAAGATTCCATCATGGACCGGGCGATTGCGGAAACCTACGCCGCAAAAGACATCA
>JACPHF010000030.1:2722-3619 GCA_016188735.1 Parcubacteria group bacterium
AACATCCCCTTAATGCAGGACTTGGAAGAAGTGCTCCTTACCATGGAGGGCGCGGAATCCCTGGTGCGAAGACTTCAAAAATTCACCAAGGGAACCTACTCCAACTTTTTCAACCAGCATTCCAATATTTCCCTCACCACCAACCTGGTTTCTTTCGGCATCAGAAACATGGAGGAGGGGCTCAGGCCTTTGGCAATGTACATCATCATGCGATACATCTGGAACGTGGTGCGCTCCGAGCTTAAAAAACGCATCTTAGTCGTTGACGAGGCTTGGTGGATCATGCAATCGGAAGACGGGGCTTCGTTCCTGTACGGCATCGCGAAACGCTCGCGCAAATACTATCTGGGAGTAACCACGGTCACGCAAGATGTCGGAGATTTTATGCGGTCCGAATACGGCAGGCCCATTATCACAAACTCGTCCTTGCAATTATTGCTTAAGCAAAGTCCTGCCACGGTAGACGTCGTGCAAAAAGCATTCAATCTGACCGAAGTGGAAAAACAGCTGCTCCTGGAAACCGAGCAAGGAGAGGGCATCTTTTTCGCGGGGCAAAAACACGTGGCCATCAAGGTGATGGCTTCTCCGACCGAGCATCAAATCGTTACCACGTCTCCAAAGGAGCTTCTGGAGCGGGAAGCCAGAGAAAGCGACTCGGAAGAAACAGAAGAACAGAGTTAGGATTCCTTGGGCCTTATCACCACCCTGCGATTTTCTCCTTCTCCCATACTCTCCGACACAACATCGGTGCGGACAGAAAGTTCCATGTGCACGATCCTGCGGTCTGCCGCAGACATTGCCGGAAGCTCGCGGGGCTTGTTGAGCAACACGGCCTCATCCGCCGTCTGCCGGGCCGTATCCCGAAGATATTCTTCCTTGCTCTTGCGATAGTCGTTG
>JACPHF010000029.1 GCA_016188735.1 Parcubacteria group bacterium
CGCTCACTCGACCTCATCCAGATAACCGAGCACATGGATCCCCCGGTGTGCAGGCTCGGAGAATACGGAAAATATCTTTACCAACTGGAAAAGAAATCACGCGGAGGGAAGAAACACGAGGGGGGAAACATGAAAGAGGTGAGGCTCACCTTTAACATTTCGAAAAACGATTTGGAGACGCGCGCAAGGCAGGCGGAAAAATTCCTTGCCAAGGGAGACAGGGTGCGGGTCGCGCTTCCCTTGAGGGGAAGGCAAAAAGCCCTGGAGGGTTTTGCAAGAGAGAAGATGGGAATATTTCTTGCCGTCGTCAAAGAACATTCTCAGATAAAAGTAGAACGGGAGATTAGGCGGGAACCCCGCGGACTCTCAATGATCATCGGGAAATAGTATGCCGGGAAAAACAAGCTCCGGCGTCTTACCGGTCAGGACCATTACCGCCAGAAAAAAACCGGAAAGAAAGGACGCCAGGGACGCAGATGGATCCCGCTTTCACCGTCTGTGGCAAAAAAGATTAAAAAAATGCTTACGTTCTGATATATGCCCCGCGTCAAACGAGGAACAACGGCAAAGAAACGCAGAAAACACGTTCTGCAGCATGCCAAGGGTTTTACATGGGGGAGGAAGTCGAAGTACCGTCTTGCGAAGGACGCACTGCGACACGACTGGACATACGCTTACCGCGACCGAAAGGCGAACAAGCGCACGATGCGAGCCTTATGGCAGGTTCAGGTAAACGCGGCCGCCCGCGCAAACGGCGTCACCTACAGCAGGTTCATGGGGCAACTGAAGAAGAAAAATATCGCCCTGGACCGCAAGGTTTTGGCTCAGCTCGCGGAACAGAAACCGGAAATTTTCCAGAAACTTCTGGCCCAGGTTATGAATTGAACTATCGTCCGGAATGCGGATGCACGCCCTCGCCTTTCAGCAGGGCGTGTTTCTTTCTTGCGCCCAACCTGTACCCTCCAAATTCTCCGTCAGAACGCACGACCCGATGACAGGGAACCCTGAAATCAGCATTCCTGTTAAGCGCGTTGCCAACGGCGCGCCACGCCCTGGGGCGACCGATGAGCCTGGCCACCTCTTTGTAGGTGAGCACCCGCCCCCTGGGGATTGCTTTGACGACCCGGTACACCTTGCCTTGAAAGGAAGTGATGGGCTTTTGTGATGATTCTTTTTGCATTTTGAAACTTGAGGTACGACATAGCTTGCGTATACGGAAGCCACGCGCACCCCGAATGCTCAAAGGAAATGCGCACTTCTTGTTCGTTTGTCTGCGCGAGATAGAAGACGACGGTTTTAAATATGTTTTTCCCCTGCGCACGGAATGAATAGGTAATAAGTTCCCTGAATCCAGGGAGCAGCTTGATGTCGCGCAAACCGGTCTCTTCCTGTACTTCCCGACGCACGGTATCTTCTTCTTTTTCTCCGGGTTCTATGTGCCCCTTCGGTAGATCCCAGTATGATCTGCTCTTCCCGGCCATGGAAGGATAGAGAAGCAGCAGGTATTCTGCCTGCCCTGACTCAAGACGGAACACGACGGCTCCCGCTGATTGTTCTCTTGGCATGTTTTATAAGTCTGGTTCGAAAAGTAAAAAAGGTCAATGGTCATGTCTTTTTTTCAATACCCGAAGAAACGCTTTAAGGACGGAAAAATGCTCTTTCCGATGCGCATCAGAGTCAATGACAAGCAGGGCTCCCATCTCCACCGCCTTGCGGATATTGGCATCTCGCAAATCCAGGCGGACCGGTAACGCGTTGATTTCCAAAAGGGTGCCCGTTCTTTTTGCCGCTTTAATGACCTCATCGATGTCTACCTCGTAGGGTTCGCGTTTCTGGATGAGGCGACCGGTGGGATGAAACAGGATGTCTACGTGGCGATTCTTCATTGCGCGTATAATCCGCGCGGTCATCTCCTGCTTGGGAAGTCTGAACAAAGAATGCACCGCAGCTCCCACGACATCAAGTTTCGCAAGTATCTCGTCTGCAATATCCAGCGTTCCGTCTTTTCGAATATTCACCTCGGCGCCCTTCAGCACCGTGATGCCGGAAACCCTTTTGTTTACGCGATCAATCTCCGCCATCTGTTTCAGCAGTCTTTTCTCGTCTGAGCCGCCCGTCATGGCAAGATCTCTCGTGTGGTCGGTAATGGCAATGTATGAAAGACCCTGGCGCCTGGCTTCTTTTGCCATGTCTTCAATCGAATGTTCTCCATCGGTCCAGTCGGTCTGGGTCTGAAGGTCTCCTTGAAGGGAGTCATACGGGATGACTGTTGGAAGCCTGCCCTGTATGGCAGCCTCAATCTCCCCGGTATCTTCCCGAAGCTCCGGCTCAATATAGGGAAGGCCGAGCGCCCGATAAACCTCCTCTTCCGTCTTGCACGCAACCCGCTTCTTCCCTTTGAACACTCCATACTCTGAAACCTTATATCCTTTCTCAATAGCAAGCGTCCGAAGCTTCACATTGTGCTCTTTGGATCCGGTGAAATATTGGAGCCCGGCTCCAAAGGTTTCCTCCTCGAGCACCCTGAGATCAACGTCAAAACCATACCGAGTCCGCACGGAGACCTTCGTGGGCCCCTTGCCCCACATCTTTGTGTGCTTGACCTTGGCAAGAAAAAACTCGGTGAGTTTCTGGGGATTATCGGAGGTGGCCAGAATATCAATATCTCCAATAGTTTCTCGCATCCTTCTAAAGGAGCCGGCTGCCTCCACTTCTTTTGCGAAAGAACTGTTTTTGAGAAGAGTTACGTATTCCTGGACATACGGGAATATATCGGAGATAAGCCGCCTGCCGGAAGATTGCTTCACGAGCGCTATGCCTTGCAGGATATTCTGCTCGGTTTTAACCCCGAATCGGGGAAGTTCTCTGATTCTTCTGGCAGAAGCCGCCCTCTCCAGATCTTTCAGATTCTTCACCTTCAGGCGTTTGTAAAGTTCTGCAACCGCCTTGGGGCCGATGCCTTCCACCGAAGTAAGCTCGTCCAGGTCCACGGGCATGCGCTTCCGCTCCTTCTCGTAATCTTGGACTTTGCCGGTCCTCAGATATTCTTCAATGCGCTCGGCTATTCCCTTGCCGACTCCGGGAATCCTTTCTAAGCCGATGGCGCCCTCCCGTTCATAAATATCCTGCACGTCTTCTGCCAGAGACCCTATGGCCAACGAGGCGCGCTCATATGCCTGCGGCTTGAACGCAACATCCCTCATGGCAAGGTGCTGTGCCAGATGAGAGAATATCTTGGCGAGCTCCTTGTTTCTCATGAGCACATTGTATCATTCTTTCTTGAAAGAGAGACACTCCATGGTATCAACATAGTGCAGCCGCGTACCGAATTTTTGAGAGTACTCGTAAGGCAGCTTACTTTCCAACAGAAGTTCTCGTACCGCAAAGAGCTTCTGAAGAACTCCTGTCTTGAATTTTTCATCCCATCTGGCATACGCCAACTCGCTAAAGGTGCCGACACTCCGCCCTGCGCAAATGCAGATGTCGACTTCGGAAACCACGGCATAATTCGCGTGAAACCAGCTTGGCAGTTTCCGAACTTCGTCTGCAATCTGCGCATGGATATGCGTATGATCATTCGGCCAGGGATCTGCTGCCATGGGAACCAGCATGACGAGATGGCTGCCGCCGTGTGCCTTGTATGCATTCGCAACAGCGGCGAGGACGCCTCCGTCCGGATTCACCCAAAGCTCATGCCCGGCTTCCGCGATCATTTTCCTAAGGAGGTCTATCCTCTCTTGTACCCAATCCTCCGATTGTCCAAGATTAACGGCCAGGGTTTTGAGATCGGTGGGCCCTATCACGCCTATTTTCATTTGGATTATTCGTTCTTACTTCTTTTTTCTTGATTTCGATTGGCGCATTTCCGCTTTTGAAATCTCTTCCATCAACCCCAGGAGCTCCGGGTCATGAACGGTCTCGTCCGTGTGTGGTCGGAAAGTTTTTATCCTTTTCCCAGCACTCAAATGCTTCCAATAGATTCTCTATCCTATCAAGCTGAAACACGAACTTCGCTTCCGGGCTTTCAACCTTATGGTATTCCAGCTTGGCATCCATAAGATCTTTTCGGATGTCCGCGGGAAGTTTGCGGGTAAGTTTTTCCAATGCTTTCCTTTCTTTCTGAAACTTCTCTTTGTATCTTTTTTGCTTTTCTTTCAGGGAAAGACGACGCCATCTCCATGCAAGTTTGAATCGATTCTTTCCGTTTTTAGAAAGGAGACCTTCGTAGGGAGTAAGGTCTCCGGTGTATACCTTACAGAGATCGTGCACCAAGGCCAGCTTGAATGCTTTGCCGATATTGAGCTTTCGATTCCTTCCGAATAACCATACCATAAGGGCCAGACGGAACACGTGGTCGGTCGTGCTGTCTGCTTTTTTGAAGCCGTAGTACAGCACTCCCTGGCGCAGTATGTCTTTGAGTTCTCCTGCTTTTTGGAGAAACGAGAGAGAGTTTTTCATCGCGCTCGGTTACAAGCGATACTGGATTTTCTGAATGGTAAAGACGGTCTCCGTGGGAGAGGAAACCGAAACCTTCTCCCCAACCATGCGCCCAAGAAGAGCCCGACCTACGGGAGATTCGTTGGAAATCTTCCCGAGGGAAGGATTGGCTTCCAGGGTTCCGACGACCTCAAACTCATCAATGTCTTTCCCGTCAACCAGAATGGTTACCTTGGCGCCCAGACATACCTGTTTGCGTTCCTTGGTGCCTGGCGGAGTGATGAGTTTTGAGTTCTTGAGAATGACCGCATATTCATTCA
>JACPHF010000031.1 GCA_016188735.1 Parcubacteria group bacterium
CATGCTCAAAGGCATGGTGCGGGTACTACAAGCTTCATCAGGAGCTGAAAAAGAAGGGTTTGGCAAAATTTATGCTACAATATTCCAGATCATGAAATCCCCGTACATTGTCATTCACCTGGGAGGATCTGCGGTCGTTCCCCATCTTTCAGACGAAGGCGGGATCAACACCGCTTTTTTAAGAGATTTTCTTGTATTCATTCGCAGACAGTTGCGTAAAGGGAAGCGATTCATCATCGTCATCGGAGGGGGCAAGGTATGCCGCGTATATCAAAGATCCGCTCGCAAGGTGGAGAAGATATCAAATTGGGATCTGGACTGGATCGGCATCCACGCCGCGCGCCTGAATTCTCATTTGCTGAGAACAATTTTCGTGAAAGAAGCGTATTCCGTGATCATCGATCATGATCCTTTGGAAGAAGAGGTGGAAATGATGAAGCATTCAGATCGAAATCTCTTTATCGCTTCTGCATGGAGGCCCGGATGGTCTACGGATTATGTCGCGGTGCGGGGCGCCGGCAATGTCATTATCGCCAAAGACACCCCGTTCGTATACGATGTTGACCCCCGGAAGAACAAAGCCGCCAAAGCATTGAAAAAGATCTCATGGAAAGCGTACAAGAAAATCATTCCTTCAGCGTGGACTCCTGGGTTGTCTACGCCCGTGGATCCCGTTGCCGCGCGCCTCGCGGAAAAAATCAAGGTAACCGCAAAAGTGCTGAAAGCCGCCAATCTGAAAAGCTTCAAGGCCGCAGTTGACGGCAAGCCGTTTGAAGGCACGGTCATTATTCCATGAAACTCTCGGTTGGCACGGCACGAATACAACAGGCTTGACAACATAGTAACCCATAAGTTACAATGGAAAAGAAGATTTTCTACGACAAGAACGCTCTAGGGGAATTACTCAGATTTAACAGCGAAGTTCAGAAGGAGTTTCAGGCGTATCTTGTACTTCTTGCTTCAGGGGGAAAACTTGAATTCCCAGAAGCAAGAAAGATAACGAAACGACTTTTTGAGATTCGTGTTACGCAAGGAGGAGCATATCGGGGTTTCTATGCATATCTGAGAGAATCATACATCGTGATACTTCATTTTTTTCAGAAAAAAACTCAAAAAACGCCGGAAAAAGAGATTGAGCTTGCAGAGCAACGGCTCAAAAAATATGAGTGAAAAACACCCACAAAGCATCCAAAAAGCCCTGATAAAAAGAGAACTTGTGCCCCAAGAGAAAGTTTGGCGTAGCTATTCTCAAAAAGACCGAGAAGAAATCTTAGAGAGAGTTCGTTACTTGAAAGCTGCGATGGAATTGAGAAGGCTGCGAAAGCGGCTGCATCTATCTCAAGAACAGCTTGCAAAAAAGATTGCGGTAAAAAGAGAGTTCATCTCAAAAGTTGAAAGTGGCAGACAAAATGTAACTTTAGAAACCCTCTATCGCATTGCTCAGGCAACCGGCAAACAGCTTATGCTGAGTTTCCGTTAATGAGGCGCTCAACGCCTTTATAGTTTAGATCTGAGTAGAAGAATCGCCCAGGAGGCGTTTTTTGATTTGATTTCTTTTTTTGTCAGGTACCTTTCTTTTTCCTGCTGTGCCGTGATACCATACAAAAGATATGAAACTCTCGGTTGGCATCGTAGGGTTGCCGAATGTGGGGAAATCCACCTTGTTTCAGGCGCTCACGAAGAAAGCGGTTGATATCGCGAACTATCCGTTCTGCACCATTGAGCCGAATGTCGGCATTGCGACCGTGCGGGACAGCCGGCTTGAAAAGTTGGCTCTCCTGTTCAACCCCCAGAAGACCATTCCGGCCATCGTGGAATTCGTTGATATCGCGGGACTGGTGCGGGGAGCGGCTCAAGGTGAAGGGCTCGGAAACAAGTTTTTAGCTCACATTCGGGAAGCGGCTTCCATTCTTCACGTGGTGCGCTGTTTTGAAGATCCGGAAATTACGCACGTTGATGGAGCGCCAGATCCATTGCGGGATATTGAGACCATACGCACAGAGCTTGCGTTAAAAGACATGGAAACGGTTGACCGAAAGATATTTGACCTTCAGCGTGATGCGAAGACCGGGAAGAAAGAAGCCGAAGAAGAACTAGAGGTTCTTTCAAAAGTCCGCACGTTATTGGCAGAGGGCCAGCCGATTGGAGATGGCCCGTCATACCTTCTTTCCGCAAAACCGGTCCTCTGTGTTTTGAATGCCGGGAGCGGCAACGTTCCAGCCTCTCTTATAAAAAAACTTGGAGGCATGGGCATTTCGTACATCATTCTGAACATTAAAGAAGAATTTGATATGGCGGGATTGAGCGAGGCCGCATTGATCGAGCTTGGCTTGACCCCGCGGCTGCCGGAGCTGATCGCAAAGTCATACGAGCTTTTGGGACTTATAACGTTTTTCACGGCAGGTTCAGATGAGGTTCGAGCCTGGACGATACGCAAGGGAACAAGGGCGCCTGGAGCGGGAGCCGCCATTCACAGCGATTTTGAAACAAAATTCATCAAGGCCACGGTGGTCCCGTGGGATCAGCTTGTTGAATCGGGCAGCGTGGCCAAGGCGGCCGCCCGCGGCCTTGTGCGCACGGAAGGAAAAGAATACGAAGTGCGGGACGGTGACGTCATCGAATTCAGGCATGGCTAGATCATGCGTCGACTCATCATCATCGGAATCATTCTTTTCCTCGGAGCTTCGGCGGTTTTTCTACAGAAGGAAAAGGACGCACAAACGGAACAGCGGACAATTCGCATAGGGGATCGGGAACTTCTGGTAGAGATCGCAGACACGCTGCGGTTCCAGATACGCGGACTGTCTGGGCGTCCGTCCCTGGGAGAACGAGAGGGGATGCTGTTTGTATACGAAAACCCTCAGGTCTTGTCTTTCTGGATGAAGGACATGCGTTTTGCCATAGACATTATATGGATTGACGGAAACGGAATTATCGTTAGAATCGCGGCGAACGTCTCCCCAGATACCTTTCCGCAGACGTTTTCTTCAATGGTGCCCGTGCAGTATGTGCTTGAAGTTCCCGCGGGATGGGCAGAGCGCCACGGCGTTGTCGCAGGAGATCGGCTCGTCTGGTAGTTTTTTCTAAATGAGATTTAGCTATTGCTTTATACCTCGAACTCCATTACTAAAGGCAAATGGTCAGATACGTTAGAATCTATTACCGTAAAGCCATTAACCTTTATATCTTTACTTGTCC
>JACPHF010000006.1 GCA_016188735.1 Parcubacteria group bacterium
GATGCCTTTGGAATCCTGGGGGTTGCGCTCCAGGAAATCCGTCAGGCCTTCCGTAACAACGGTTTCCACCGCGGTCTTGGCTTCCGGGTTGCCGAGTTTCGCTTTTGTCTGCCCCTCAAACTGGGGGTCTCTCAACTTTATCGAAACGACTGCGGTCATGCCTTCCCGCACGTCGTCTCCGGTCAGGGTATCTTCTCCTTTCAGATAGTTGTTCTTCTTTGCGTATTCGTTGAGCGTACGGGTAAGCGCCGATCGGAATCCCGTCAGGTGCGTTCCTCCTTCTCCCGTAAGAATGTTGTTGGCGAAGCTCTCCTCATAGGTTTCAAACTCTTCCATATACTTGAACGCGACCTCGACCACGATGCCCTCCTTTTCTCCTTTCACGAAAAACACGTTGTCGTGATTGGAAGGATTATCCTGCGTAAGATAGTGCACGTAGGAAGCGAGTCCTCCTTCGAAATAAAACGTGTAGGCGGATTCCTCTCCGTCGCGCTTATCCACAACGACAATCTTCACTCCGGGAGTGAGGTACGCTTGCTGGCGCAAATGAGAAAGAATCTTTTTAATATCAAAATTGATTTCCCGGAAAATCTCAGTATCCGGTTCAAAGAGTATCGTGGTGCCCCTCATCCTAGAGGGTCCCACCTTTATAACCTTGCTTTTGACTTTTCCCCGGCTATACTCCTGCACGTACTTTGTTCCGTCCCGCGACACTTCCGCTTTCAGATATATGGACAACGCGTTCACCACGGATACTCCAACGCCGTGAAGACCTCCCGACACCTGGTATGCCTTGCCTCCGAACTTGGCTCCCGCGTGCAGGGTCGTAAGTACGGTTTCAAGGGCGGATTTCTTGGTCTGGGCGTGTTTGTCCACCGGAATGCCTCTTCCGTCATCTGTCACCAGTACCTGATTCTTTGGAAGCAGGGTAACCTGGATATTCTTGGCGTGGCCCGCCATGGCCTCATCCAAAGAGTTGTCCACCACCTCCCAAATGAGGTGGTGAAGACCATCGAGGCCGGTTGACCCGATGTACATGCCCGGCCTCTTTCTGACGGGTTCCAATCCTTCAAGAACAAAAATCTCCTTTGCGGTATACGTCTCCCCCTTGCCCTCTTTGGGAGGGGCTTTTTTTACCTTCTTTTTAGCCATGGAGTTATAGTACAATTATAGCACTATTTGCGTTACAAAACAAAGGCAAAAACAAGGCGATTTCTCCTGAGAATGTTACCTTAATTCCGCCTTAAATTGCCTGGCCGTCTGCTTATAAACTTCAGCTTGGATGGCATCGACTTCGCTCGAAACCAGCGTCCTGTCGCTGCTTCTGTAGACTATGCGGTAGGTATAGCTCATTCTATTGTCGCCGAATTTCTCGGCATTTTCGTATTTATCGATGAGCTCCACCTGTTCTACCAAATCTCCGCCCAAGTCACGTATCAGGTCAAAGTAGTTGTTGGGCACGAAGCTTTTACCAACCACAAACGATATGTCGCGGGTGATCGGTGGAAATTTTGAAACTTCCCTGAATTTATTGCCAAGTTTGAGCTGCCGCTTTACCCGCTCGTCCTGAGACCAGAGCAACCGAATATCCGGCAGCTCCATTGATGCCATGGCTAAACGCTCAAGGCCAAATCCGAACGCCCACCCATTGTAGGCGTGGAGGCCGAAGTTTGATAAGACGCTTTTTCGCGGCAATCCCGATCCGAGCATCTCTACCCACTTGCCCGCAACCTCTGCCTCCATTTCAAAGCTTGGGTCGGTATAGGGAAACGTATGCTCATAAAAACGGAACTTTACGTCGCTGCCGAAAATATTCCGCGCGATGTCAGAAAGAACGTTCTTTAAGTCCTCGGGAGTTATGATCCTCTGGTTATCTGGCGCAAGATATAATCCGCCGATCTGATGGAACACGTTCGTGTGATTGCGGTCTATTTCATCCTTGCGATATACCTTGCCGTAGCAGATCGCGCCAAACGATTCGTTCTTTCTGATCCTTTCTTTAATAACGGGGTGATTCAAATAGTAGTACCAAAATACCGTATCGTGCGTCCGGAGCACGTATTCATCGTTGACGTAATACGTGTCTGACGTACTGCGTGCGGGATGTCCCGGAGGCATATTGAACAGGTCGAATAGGATGGGGACGGGAATAATTTCGGGTATCTTTATGACATCAAATCCCTCAAGGCTTTTGACGCTCAGGGTACGATCAACGATTTCTTTCAACGGGCTGCGTTTTTCTCTGGACAGGTCGGAGAGATCAAGAAAACGAAGCAATCGTTTTGCTTCAGGATCCTCTCTTTTTTCAAGAGCTCTCC
>JACPHF010000036.1 GCA_016188735.1 Parcubacteria group bacterium
GGGGATCTCAACTCCGACAAGCGATTTGCCGGGAATGGGGGCCTCAATGCGCAAGGGATGAGCTGCTAAAGCCAGCGCAAGATCATTGGCAAGCCCCGTAATGCGGGAAAGTTTTACGCCCTCTGCCGGCTTGAAAGCGTACTGCGTGACAGAGGGTCCCACGTTCACTTCTGCCATTTCAATATTAATATCGAAGTTCTCCAGCGTTTTCTTGATGACGGCCGCATACGTCTTAATATCCCCCGCGTTGGGCGCCGAGCGTCCTGCGTCCAGCAAAGACAAGGGAGGTATTAAAGAAGAAGCGGCCCCCTGTCTCTTTGGAACCTGGATGGGAAAGAATGGAAGTTCTTTCTTCTCTTCTTTTTCGGAAGCTTGCGCCGGCTGTTTGGGTTCCGCATCCACGCTTTCAATATCAAACTTGGGTTCCAGTATTTTTCTCACGTGCTCCTGCACCTTCTCCGCAAGCGACCGGTCTTCATCTTCCTCCGCCTCGGGATGCTCCAAAAACTGCCAGAATAGGACGAGGGCAGCCAAAAGACCGGCTCCCAGAATCAGAAGGGTGACCCAGAACCCGAAGATTGTAAGCAAGGGAAACGCCACGAGAAATCCGACCGCTCCCCCCATGCCCTCCACGCCGCCGCGGATTTCTTCCAAGGCTCCCAGAAGGCCTGCCACGGCAATAATGAGTCCCGCGGCCAGGGCCAGCGCAACTTTGCTGCTGTAACTTCTCATGCCAAAGAACAGCAGTCCTCCCAAGACGCATATGAACGGCAGGATGAATATCGCGCTTCCCAAAAGCAGCCGTCCTATCTTTAACACCAGTTCGCCTCCGCTTCCCGCATTCTGAAAGAACGCGAACACCAAGAGGATTGCAAAAAGAAAGAAGGCGGTGCCCCCGATGACGCGCCCCGCTCGAGCGTCACCGCGATTTTTTTTCCGTGTCTCTGCGGGCAGGCCGTTCTTTTTCTCCTTGTCCTTCGGACGAATTTTTGCTTTTGTCTTCTTGAATATTGCCACGCTTCTATTGTATCACTCTGGAAACGCCGTGCCAGCGGGAATGAGTTTCCCAAGAATGACGTTTTCCTTGAGACCCCTGAGCTTATCCTCTTTTCCTTCAAGAGCAGCCCGAATGAGCACGCGGGATGTTTCTTGGAAAGAAGCCGCGGACAGGAAGCTTTCCGTGGTCACCGCAATCTTCGAGATGCCGAGCAGCATCACAGACGCCTGGCTGAGATCTTTTCCGGCACTCTTGAGTTTCGCGTTTTCTTCCAGGAATGACGCCGTGTCCACGACTTCTCCTGCCGTGAACCTGCTGGCTCCGCGCTCCTTGATCTTCATGCGGGAGAACATCTGGCGGCAGATCACTTCGATGTGCTTGTCGTGTATGGAAGCTCCCTGGGAAGCGTAAATGCACTGAATCACGCGCACGATGTAGCGCTGCGTCTCCTCTTTTCCGGCGGCCAGGAAGAGTTCCTGCAGATCCAGGTTTCCTTCGCAGAGCTGCTGGCCCTTCACCACGGTATCCCCTTTCTGCACCCAGAGCGCATAGTTTGCGGGAATGACATACTCCGTGACATCTTTGCCCTTGATGATCTTCATGATTCCTTCGGGGCCGATGTCTTCAACCACGCCGTCGGATTCCGCCATGATGGCCTTTCCTCCGGGAACCCTGCCTTCAAAAATTTCCTCCACGCGGGGCAAACCCTGGGTAATGTCGCCTCCTCCGGCGACTCCTCCGGTGTGGAACGTTCTCATGGTGAGCTGGGTGCCCGGTTCCCCGATGGATTGCGCGGCCACGATGCCCACGGCAGACCCCATGGCGACCAACGCGTTGGAACCCAAATCCCATCCGTAGCACGCGCGGCATAGTCCCCGGAATGTCTTGCATGAAAGCGGGGAGCGCACGCGAAGCTTCTCCACCTTTTCGTCTTTGGCGATGGCCGAAGCCATATGCCAGTTGATGATTTCCTTCTTTTTCACGTGCCCCTTCACGTCGTCAACGGCA
>JACPHF010000032.1 GCA_016188735.1 Parcubacteria group bacterium
CACCAAAACTAACTTTATGAAAATATTGATTCTCGGCAGGGGCGCGATGGGAGAGGCTCTTGGTTCTCTCCTTATTCATAATCACGTTCCTTTTGAGTATGCGAACGTTGATGATATTCCTCCGCGCGAATCGCCAACGATTGTTTTTATTGCCGTTCCCGTCCAGCATATCCGCGAAGCGCTCAAAAAATATGAGCGGATTTTCTCAAAAGAAACCATTTTTATCAATTGCGCGAAAGGGATAGAGCGCAACACGCTGCTCTTCCCTTACCAGATCGTAGCAGAGCTTTTTTCTCCCAAAGAGTATTATTCACTCATCGGCCCGTCATTTGCCGCCGAGATACTTGAAAAAGAACCCACGTATGTGAACCTTGGCTATTCCAAAAAAGGGAACCACGAAAACATTATTCGACTGCTCCAAACATCATACTTTCGAATCGAAGGCACGCGGGTCTTCCAGTATCTGGAACTTGCGGGCGCGCTCAAGAACGTCTACGCGATCGCTTCGGGATTTGCGGCCAGTAGCGGCTACAAAATGAACACGCGCGCCTTTCTTATTACCAGGGCGCTCCAAGAAATCGAGGAGGCCAGCCAAACCCTTCACTATGAATGCCCGCCCCTCGCGCTTCCCGGGGTAGAGGGAGATCTGATCCTCACGTGCTTTTCTGAGGAGAGCAGAAATTTCAGATTCGGTTCTTACCTTGCCGCGCTGCCGCCGCAAGAAGCCCTGGAGAAAGCGGGGGTGACCGTTGAAGGATACTTTACCAGCAAGATTATTCAGGAATTGTCGAGCCGCTATGGCGTTGTGCTGCCGCTGGCTTCTCTTGTAGAAAAACTCATAGAAAACGGAAACCAGAGCAAGGCGCACTTCGCCAAGTTTGTTGAGACGCTGGGGTACTCTTGACATCTTACCAATACCGGTGCTTTACTGAAGCTCAGCACATCCCGCGATTACGAAAGGGGCTAGCCGTGCTGGACTTGCGAATCGTTGCCAGGACCGATCACGCAGATCCGAAGCTCGCGAAACAGCTTCAGGGCCTCAGGATCCCGACGCGCCTGGTCAACGGAGAGACCATTGCGATGCTGAAAGAGAAAGGAGGGCAGAACGGCTCAACGAGATGGCGTTTGCCAGACCAATTCTCCGCAAGCAACCTGTGGATCGAGGCGGCCGAGAGCGTCACGCCCCGGGGCTATGCCGTGGTGGTGGCGGGGGCAGAGGAAGGTAATCCTCTCCCGACCTGGAGGCTCGGTCTCAGAAACCTGATGTCGGGAGAACACGCACTCTTCCTGGGTCAGCACATCGTGACCATCACCGGAATACGCGGCAGTGGCCTCGTCATCGTCAGGCACCATCAGCCGATCGTGCACGATCAGATGGCCTTCATCGAAACACGGGGGATGACCAGGGCGAAGCCCGAACACATGGGATGCACGCCGCGGGACGGCGTCCTCGTTTCGCACGCTAGCCCCTAGAACGCGACAGCCACCTCTGTGAGGTGGCTTTTTTTACGAGCCGATTTTTTCTTCAATCCATCTGAGAGGCGCGAGAATGATGAGAACGAGGAGCGTTGCGAGAACCGCGATGAGATAGCTTCCAAGTCCTACCAGGATTCCGATTCCGGCCAGCGTCCATATTTCAATCGCAGTCGTAAGGCCTCCGCCATGCTCTTTTCCCTGGAATATAAGGCCGGCGCCCAAGAATCCGATGCCCGTAATAATCCCCGGGATAATGCGGGCTGGCATTTCTGCCGAACCATTCCCCAATATATTCACTCCGATAACGGTAAAAATACACGTCCCAAGGGCAACCAAAGAATGCGTTCTCATGCCTGCCGACTTCTTCTTGAGATGACGTTCCAATCCAATGAACATGCCGAGCGCGCTCGCCAACACCAGTTTTTGCATGATCAGAAATTCCATGGGTACAGTATATCAGATTTTTCTATTTTTGAGGAAGTACATGACAATGAGCGCAGATCCGATCCCTATCACGACTCCCCCCAGAACATCTGAGGGCCAGTGAATGCCGGAAAATACTCTTGCTGCACCAATAATTCCAGAGAACAGGAAAAACAAGATTCCTGCTTTTTTGTCATGGCTAAAGACAACCGCAGAAAGAGCGAAAAAGAATGCCGCGTGGCCTGAGGGAAACGAGGCGGACGCCGAGTGTTCAACAAGGGGTCGGAATCCAAGCTCAACAAACGGCCTTGCCCTATGCCAAAGCAGCCTGATAAGTTCTGTGATGACAAGGCGGGAAAGAATCGCGGCTCCCGCAAGCTCCCAAAATATCCTGCGCCTCAGATTCAAAACAAACCACCCCATAATCCCCAGAAACACAAGGAATGGAAGATACGTTGCAGAAAAAACAATTGCGAGATTTACAATTTGCTGTTCCATGCGGAAAGCGTCACAAGATTGTCCAATAGGCAGGCTATCGTAAGCGGCCCCACCCCTCCGGGAACTGGAGTCACCGCTTTTGCTTTTTTCGCAACGCTTTTGAAATCCACGTCTCCTGCGGTTTTCCCTTGTTCAACCGAGGTTCCCAGGTCAACCACAACGGATCCATTCTTTACCATGGAACCCTTGATAAGCTTCGGCATTCCGGTTCCCGAAATGACAATGTCTGCCTGGCGAATGAGCGCCGCAGGATTTTTTGTCTTTCGATTTATATTCACCACGGTTGCCCGTTCTCCCGAAAGCCAAACCAGGAGCGGAAGCCCTACCAGACGCCCCGATCCAACGAGCGCAACGCGTTTTCCCGCAATTTGAATGCCGTAGGTCTTAAAAAGTTTCTGCACCGCCGACACCGTGGGAGGCAACACAAGAGACTGACCCAACGCAAATCTGCCAAAAGCCTGAGAAGAGAGAACATCGGGATCTTTTTCTGCGGGAATGCAGTCGAGAATTTTTTGCGAGTTGAGGTGCGAAGGCAGCGGAAGCTGCACCACAATGCCGGAAATCGCGGGGTTCTCGCCAAGTCTCGCGACAAGAGACATAACGTCTTTCTGGGCTGTTTTTGCTGAAATCGGATACGCAAGAAACGCAATACCGGCCCGCAGAGCGGCTTCTTTTTTCTTCTGGATATAGGTAGAGGAAACCAAATTTTTCCCAACCTGCACCACGGCCAATTGCACGCGCCTTTCCGCTGTCTTTTTACGAAGACTCTGCAATATTTCAAGCGCCGGTTCTTGACCCGAAAGAAGAATTGATTTCATAATCCGTCATGGGATCGGATATCTGCCGCATAGAAGC
>JACPHF010000037.1 GCA_016188735.1 Parcubacteria group bacterium
GAAACGAACATTGATGTGCCGCGCCACAATGGTAACTTGAAGATACGAACAATATGGACAGAACCTGCCGCAAAGGCAAACCCCAAGGCCCTGCAAGAAATCAAGAAAGCCGATCTCATTGTCATTGGCCCGGGAGACCTGTATTCCAGCATTCTGCCGAATATGCTGCCGAAAGGCATGAAGGATGCCTTGAAAACGAGCAGCGCGAAAAAGATATACATATGCAATATTATGACGAAGTTTGGAGAAACCACGGGATTTGATGCCGGAGACTTTGTTTCTGCGATCGAGAAGTATCTCGGCAAGGGAATTCTTGACTGCGTCTTGCTGAATACCAGAAAACCCCTGGTTTCCCGCATCACAAAGTACGAAAAGGAGAAGGCGGCGTTCGTGGAGCTCCACGAGGAAGATTTTAGGGGTTCTCCCTTCAAGGTGATAAAAAAAGACGTGTTGCGAAAACAAGGCCTCATTCGCCACGATTCGGAGAAGTTGGCGCGGGTATTGCTTTCACTTTTATAAATTATGCAAGCGGTAATCATCGCAGCGGGAGAATCCAGCCGTTTCTGGCCCTTGAATCAGAGTCATAAGTCACAGGTTAGGCTTTTAGGAAAGCCCGTCATTTTCTGGACCATCAAGGGGCTTGTTGAGAACAACATTACGGATATCGTTGTGGTTCATGGAGCCGCCAGCACCCTTCCTCAGGAGCTGGGCGACGGAAAGGATTTGGGCTGCACCATATTCTACGTTTCCCAGGAGCAGCCCCTGGGTACCGGCAACGCTCTTTGGCAGACTCGAGATCTCATACGAGGTTCGTTTCTTGTCGTCTGGCCGAGCAAGGTGAATACAAAAGCCATGGTGGAAGAGATACTTTTGAAACAGCAGCAAGATGGAGCAGATATGGTCATGGTGGGAACCGAAACAAAAACCCCCTGGAATTACGGCATAGCCAGGCTGGATGCGGACAAAGTAAAAGAGATTGTGGAGAACCCAATTCCGGGCAAGGAGCCTTCGAACATCAAGACCCTTGGAGCGTATTTCTTCAAGCAGGATTTTTTCGCATACTACGCAGGCCTTTCCCGCCATCATGAGGCCGACTTCATTGATGCAATCAACTGGTACCTGAAAGAAAAGACGGGTTCTCTGGTCATGCTCAAAGGAGACGTGCCGGCACTCAAATATACCTGGGAGATGTTTTCCGTACTGCAGACGCTTTTTGAATCTCCGTATTTCAAGCCGGAAATAGCTCCTTCGGCCCGCATTGGGACGAATGTAATCATGGAGGGCCCTGTCTATATCGGAGAGAACGTTATCGTCAAGGCGAACACCGTCATTGAAGGCCCCGCGTACATTGGCGAGGGATGTGAAATCGGGTACGGCAACGTGTTGAGGGGACCCGTCAATATTGAGCAGAAC
Source organism: Parcubacteria group bacterium (assembly GCA_016188735.1). Lineage (GTDB taxonomy): Bacteria > Patescibacteriota > Minisyncoccia > Minisyncoccales > UBA10102 > JACQLT01. The sequence continues at coordinate 1,414 of JACPHF010000037.1, forward strand.
GTAAAAACAGGAGCTTTCTGCGAAATTAAGCATTCCATTTTCCAGGAGGGGACGCACACGCATTTAGGATATTTTGGAAACTCCATCATAGGCGGCAACTGCCGTTTTGGGGCCGGATTTATGTCCGCAAACAAGCGGATTGATCGCGGAACCATTATGTGCGAAGTGAAAGGCAAGAAGCTGGATACGAACCTCCAGGTGTTTGGTTTTGTCGCGGGTCATGACGCAAGATTCGGCATTCATGCCAGCACCGGGCCTGGCATACTGGTGGGTTCTGGCACAGTTGTGGGACCCGGCACCCATGTGATGGAAAACGTGCCGGACAACACGACGGTGTTCGTTGCGCCCGGCATCAAGAAAAAGAAGCGGTGATGAAAACACGGGATCTCAAACGGGTACTTGCCTTTTTAAAAGCGGGAAAGGTAGTGGTATTTCCGACAGACACGGTCTACGGGTTGCTCGCCGATGCAACCAATAAAAAAGCCGTGGCAAAGGTGTTTGTCATAAAAAAGAGGCCAACAACAAAACCCCTGCCAGTATTTGTTGATACGATTGCCCGTGCAAAAAAGATAGCCTTCATTTCAAGGACACACAAAGCATATCTTAAGCGCAGATGGCCAGGGCCCTTTACCGCGGTGCTCGACCGGAAGAAGGGAGGACAGCCGTTGTACGGGGTCGCTTCAAAAACCATTGCGCTCCGCATACCCAATGTTCCGAAAATCAGATTGTTGATACGGCAGCTTAAAAGACCTTTGGTCGCCACGTCTGCCAATATCGCAGGAAAGCCTTCGTGCAGAACTTTGGAAGAAGTGAAAAAGCAGTTTGCGCGGCAAAAGACGAAGCCGGATATTTTTGTTGACGGCGGAACGCTTCCGGGCACCCCCTCTCAAGTCATCGATATGACAACGAGCACATATATCGTGTTGCGCTCATTATGACTATTCTTGGCATTGAAACCTCGTGCGACGAAACCGGCATTGCGGTGGTGCGGGGCGACAAAAAGAAACTGACGATTCTTTCCAATGTTGTCGCCTCCCAGATAGAGGTGCACAAGAAATGGGGAGGCGTAATGCCTTTTCTTGCCAAGAGGGAGCATCAGAAAAACCTGGTTCCGGTGCTTTTAAAATCGCTCAAGCAGGCGGGGCTCTATAAGAAAATCCTTGGCCGGAAGCAATCCGTCGGCTTTAAAAAAAAATTGGCAGACATTCTGA
>JACPHF010000033.1 GCA_016188735.1 Parcubacteria group bacterium
CCTTGGTTTTATGGATTATCACGAAACAGCCCGTTGTTGGGGTCATTTTTGCCATACTGGCCGACGGGTTAGCCGCCCTGCCTACCATTGTAAAGGCATGGAGGCATCCCGAAACAGAAACGGGAGCGGCATATGCCACCGCCCTATTCGGAGCTGCCACCACGTTATTTGCCGTTCAAACCTGGGCTTTTTCAGAATATGCCTTTTCCCTGTATCTGGTGTTTATCACCAGCGTCTTTCTCTTTATCATTTATCGGAAGAGATTTATGCCAAAAGCAAACTTTGTATGAATTGGCTCTTGCTTTCAATAATCAGTGTCATTGCTCTCGCTGTTTCAAATCTTCTCCAGCGAGTGCTGATGAGGGAAGAAAAAAGCAATGTATTCGCATACTCACTGGCATTTCAGCTGACTTGCGCCGCTCTGGTTGGATTGTTTGCGTTTGTACGGGGGTTTGTAATGCCGCCCATTCAAGAGTTGTGGTTTAATTTTGTACTTAGCACGGTGCTCTATGCGGCCGGGACACTTTTTCTTTTCAGGGCATTACAAAATATAGGGGCTTCCGAAGCGGCAATCCTTACGTCATCCCGAGCGCTATGGACCATTGTTGTGGCGCTCATTTTTCTTGGAGAATCATTTGATCTTCTTAAAACTCTCGGCGTTGTTTTGATTATCGGCAGCATAACATTGGTTTCACTGAAGAAAGGGGCTGTTCGATTCAACAAGGGGACCCTTTATGCGTTGGGTTCCGCTTTTTGTTATGGAGTCGCATTTGCAAACGATACCTTTATCTTGCGGCAATCAGACGCGCTTTCTTATCTCACGCTTGCATTTCTTTTTACCGGATTGATTATCTTGACAATTAATCCAAGGGTTATTAAAGAACTGAAAACGCATTTGGACCCGTTGGTGCTATCCAAGATGGTACTGCTGAGTTTGTTCTATTCAACTTCAGGGATTGCAATTTATCTTGCATACCAGCAGGGCGGAACCGCTTCTCAATTAGCGCCGATAAATCAATCGGTGGTAATCCTGACTGTTTTATTTGCGGCAATCTTTCTCGGCGAGCGGAGTCAGCTGATGAGAAAATTTGCCGGGGCCATAATGGCACTGGCTGGAATTTTACTTCTCTCTTGAATAGTTCCTGAGAGCGGGGATTTTTGCCGCGACGATTGCGGTAACGGCCAGGGCTCCGGCCCCTCCGATAGCAACGGACAGGGGACCTCCAAGCGCGGCCGCCAGCACTCCTGCCTCAAACGCGCCGAGCTGGGGACCTCCCATGGAGAAAATCATGTTTACCGAACTCATGCGCCCCCTGATATGGTCGGGGGTTGTTAATTGTCGAATGGTGCTTCGGATGACAACGCTGATGCTGTCTCCTATGCCAATGAGAAAGAGCGCAAAGAATGAAAGCCAGAACATCTTCGAAAGCCCGAACACCATGGTCGCCGTTCCGTACATGGCAACCGAAGCAAGAAGGATCTTTCCCTGATGCTTCATGGTTCCCATGCGGGCGAGAACGTATCCTGCCAGCACGGCTCCGATTGAGGGAGCGGCATACAAAAATCCGAATCCCATGGGGCCCACGCGGAGAATATTTTCGGCGAAAATAGGAAGAAGCGCCGTTGCCGAAGCGAAGAACGTGCTGAAGAAATCCAGAAGCGTGGTGGACCAGATGATCGTTTTTGATTTTACAAAGGCAAGACCGTCCAGAACCGCGCGCAGCGAAACCCGCGAAGGTGTTCCCTCAATCTCTCCGGATGTTTTCATGAGAATGAGGGCCGCGATCACGGAAAAAAAGGAAATCGCGTTGATCAGATAGACGAATCCGATGCCGAACTGGCTGATGACGATACCGGCGAGCGCGGGCCCTATCATCATGGACGTCTGAAACATGATAACGCTCAGGCTCATGGCGCTTGTGCGGAGAAAAGCGTCAAGGAAGTCTGGGTGATCAACAGAATTCTTTTTCGGTTATGAGCGTCCGCGATGGCGCCCCCGACAAGCGAAAATATCGCTATGGGAACAAAGCGCGAGAGTCCGATGAATCCCAGGGCAAGGGCGGAATGGGTGATGATAAAGATATGCCAGTTGATTGCGGCAAACTGCATCTGAGACCCGGTGTTGGATATGAGCAGTCCAACCCACAGCAGCCTGAAATCCCTGTATCTGAGCGCGGGAAATTTTTGTGGTTTCATGGTGTATAAATCAAATCATAGTATAACGCAAAGCGATATATCGAGCAAAACGTTGACTTATCACCCTGTTTTTCGTACAATGAAGCATGATGAAAAGGAAGAAAGAAGTGGATCTCAGCATCATACAAATATCCCTTGCGGCGTTTCTGAAGTCGTATAACAAGAACATTCCCGTAAGTTTTCCGCACGCTTCAATTTCCATACTAAGAAAGTTTCAGGGCGTATATCCGGCGCTTTTTAAGCACGGGGATATATGGTCGCTCGCTCAGCACAGGAAAAAGGTGATTGACTGGCTCTCTTCGTATCGTGCGTGATATGGACAGGTTTGCTTACCTGTAGTACACTCTCTGTATTGTTTGCATAAAATTAAATAACCAATAATTTTTCATTATGGGAACGATAAAAACATGCGAGTTTGTTTCTCCCAAGCATCCGGACAAGACCTGCGACGTTATTGCGGATTCCCTGCTTGACGCTTTTATCGCGAAAGATCCAAAAAGCAGGGTCGCGCTGGAAATCATGGGAGGACACGGACACGTAACGGTATCGGGAGAGGTGACGAGCGAGGCCACCGTGGACGTCGCCTCTATTATTGGAAATATCGTCGGCAAGACATACAAGATTGCCATAAACGTTTCCCAGCAGAGCCCGTTCATCAAGCAAGGGGTGGACACCGGGGGAGCGGGAGACCAGGGCATCATGGTGGGATACGCCACCAGGGAAACGGAAAACCGCATGCCCCTGGAATACGAACTGAGCCGAAGGCTTTGCCAGGCCCTGTACCAGAAATATCTCACGGACGGCAAGGTGCAGGTTACGCTGGACGGAAACAAAGTTCTTGCCGTGGTGGCCTCTTTCCAAAACGCAAAGACTGCGGAGGCAAGAACAATGCTGCAGGGCTTGATAAAAGCAGAGGAATATCTGGTGAATCCGGCGGGGGATTGGGAAGTCGGAGGATTTGACGCCGATTCGGGGATTTCCGGAAGAAAACTTGTTGTTGACGCCTATGGTCCCGAAATTCCCGTAGGAGGAGGATCTTTCTCGGGGAAAGATCCCACAAAGGTAGACCGGAGCGGAGCCTACATGGCACGGAAGATAGCGGTTGGATTGCTGGAGAGCTTAAAGGCGGACAACGTGCTCGTGAAAATAGCGTACGCCATCGGGAAGGCAGAACCTCTTATGGCAAAAGCCCTTATAAACGGCACCGAAGAAATACAGGTTCCGAAAGAATACGACCTCACTCCCAAGGGAATTATCGAGCGCCTTGGCTTGAGACAGCCCATCTATACCAAGACCGCTTCTTGGGGCCATTTTGGCAGGGGATTCGCCTGGGATCTTCCCTAATCCTGCTACCGCTCAACAAGGGGGACAAAGGCAAAACCTCCAAACTTTTGGATTTCGGTTTTGCTTGCCTCGCCATTAGGCGGGGTTCCCGGCAATTTTTTTACCCGCCACACGGCATCCCGCACGGGAATTACCAAAATACCTCCTTCTTTCAGTTGGGAGAGAAGCGATTCCGGAAAGCCTTCTGCCGCGGCAGAAACAAGAATCTTGTCAAAAGGAGCTTCCTTGGGAAATCCAAGGATTTTTTCCGCCCGCACGATTATTGCCTGAGGAAAATCGTATTTCCCGAGGTTTTTCGCGCCGAATGCAACGAGCTCCGGGATGCGCTCCACCCCGAATACCCGGCCTTTTTCCCCTACAAGAAACGCGAGGAGCGCGGTTGTCCAGCCGGAACCCGACCCGACATCCAGGATTTTCTCTCCTTGCCGGGGCTGGAGCAGTTCCAGCATAAATGCCACGGTGGTCGGCTGGGAAATGGTCTGTTCTCCGGCAATCGGCAAAGGATAGTCGCCGTATGCGTATCCTTGAAAATCTCTGGGAACGAAGTCTTTCCGATCAACTCGCGAAAACGCCTCAATGATTGCCTGGGTTTTTAAGACGCCTTTTTGCGTTAACACATCCGCCAGGGGATTCATACCCTTCGTACGTATTCTCCCTTGTCCGTATTGATTTCTATCTCGTCTCCGGTCTCAACAAACAAGGGGGCCTGCATGATTGCTCCCGTTTCCAGGGTGACGGTTTTCGTTCCGCCCTGGGCCCGATCTCCCTTTACTCCTGGAGGGGCTTCCTTGATCTTGAGTGTTACCTTAATGGGCAGAATCACGTTGATGATTTTTCCGTCAAAGCGCACGGCGGTCACCCCTTGATTCTGTTTCAGGAAACGTGCCGAATCCCCGAGAGTCGATTCCCCGAGCTCAAATCGGTTTCCCTTGTTGTTCTTCTCGCAAAACACATACTTTCCCCGGTTGGAATAAAGAAATACGGACTCTGTTTTTACGAGTTCCGCCTCATCGAACGTGTCGCCCTGATGGAACGTGCGTTCCAGCATGTTGCCCGAAACGAGATTTCTCAGACGAGTCTGAATAACAACTCTGCGCTGAGCCTTCTTCATGGGAGCCGATTCCAATATTTCGTATGGGGCTCCTTCCAGCACGATCTGGACCCCTTTTTTCAATTCCGTATAATCAATCATTCAAATCTGGCGTTAAGAATATCTTGATGACCAAGAAGGAATTCTTTGGAAGACATGGGCTTCTTTCCCTCCTGCTGCAGCACTTCAACGACAAGCGCATCTTTTCCGGTCTGCACCCCGAGTTCCTGGGTTGGCGCTGCAAAGGTTCTGCCCGGAACCGCGGCATGAATCCCCGGAAGAAGCCGCACCCTGAGAATCTTGAGAGTTTTTCCCGGCAGCAGACCTTGAGTATATGCTCCCGGCCACGGCTGCAGGGCCCTAACCTGTCTTTCTATATACACAGCGGGCTTTGACCAGTCAATCTTTCCGTCTTCCTTGATGAACCGCCGGGTATACGTTGCCTCAGAGTCATCCTGAGGAACGGGCTTGATGGTTCCGGCAACCCATTGAGGAATGACCTCCGCAAGCAGACTGCCCCCCAATTCAGCTAAAGCATTGTGAAGTTCCTGGTGCGTCGGTTTTGAAATTGAAAATTCTCGCTGCGCGAGAATCATCCCGTGGTCCATTTTCTCATCCATGAGGATGACGGTAACTCCGGTTTTTTCGTCTCCCGAGAGCAGCGTGTTCTGCACCGGAGCTGAACCCCGATACAAGGGAAGCAGGGAAGGATGCACGTTCAAAGATCCGTGCCTTGGAATATCCAGGAGTTTCTGGGGCAGTATCTTGCCGTAGGCCGCGACCAGAAACAAGTCTGGTTCCATGGACCGCAATTCTGAAAGAACTTTTTCTTGCAGCGCTTCTGGCTGAAGCAGGGGAATATGGTGCTCTATCGCTACCCGTTTCACCGGCGAAGGATTGAGCATAAGTTTTCTCCCCGCGGGTTTGTCCTTGGTGGTAACAACGAGAGCGGGAGCCATGCCCGCCTTCATAATCGTCCGAAGCACAATGGCTCCGAACTCCGAGGTGCCGAAGAATATCGTTTTCATTGTTCCTGTCTCCATTCAATGTCTTTCTCGTCTCCCGCAAACTCCAACCAATCTCCGGGGCCCCGCACCACGAACCATTTTTTCTTGGATTCCACCCACACCATGGGACTTTGTCGGTAGAACGGCTTCTTGATTCGTTCCCTGAGCTTTAACCGGTCCAGTTCCGGCCAGCGCTTGAATACCGTATCAATGGAATAGTCCAGTTTGTTCGATGTTGCCCAGGCAGCCACAATCGAAAGGGCGCGCTTTGCTTTTTCGGCGGATCCCGCAAGTTCAAGAAGCTGCTTTGCCGCTTTCGTGAATCTCGCATACACGATTTTCTGCTTTCTCGCGTTTCTTTTAAGCTCTTCCAGGGAAACCCCTTTTGTTTCAAAGTAGTGGGTCACGATATCCCTGAGAACGGTTTTTTCTTTCAGCTCTTCATACTGCGCAATTTTCTTCTTCTTCAAATATTCCTCAATCTTGCTGGCAATGCTTTCCCCGATACCGGCAATCTTTCTCAACCCGGAACGCCCGTTCTCCTTGTAGATCACGGCAACGTCTTTCTCCAAATCATTCAAAGACCGGGCCGCTTTCCGATACGCTTTGGGCTTATAGGGAACGCTATTGATCTCCAGAAGATTGGCCATCTCAGAAAAAATCTCGGCTATTGCTTTGTTGCTTTTTTTT
>JACPHF010000034.1 GCA_016188735.1 Parcubacteria group bacterium
AAAAATTGAACGCGGCCGCGGCGTCTCTTCTTCATGACGTTTATGATCTTGAGCGCGTCCGTCTCGAAAACGCGGAGCTGCTCAAGGCGTTCTCTCAACGAAAGGAGCAGTCTACCCTGCTTCTTCCCGTCGTGCCGGTTGGGAAAGAGCTTTCACGGGATGTTTTGTTCCTTGATCAGGGAGAAACTGCGGGCGTGCAGAACGGCATGATTGTGGTGACCGCCTCTCGGGAAGCGGTGGGCCTCATTACGGAAGCGAGTTCTCACGGTTCAAAGGTTCGTTTGATTTCCGACAAAGATTTTATAACCGACGTATCTCTTCCGGACCGGGGAATTACGGCCGTTCTGAGAGGGGAGGGGAATTTCCGTCTTCTGCTGGATCTTGTACCGCGCGACAAAACATTAGAGTCCGGGGATTCGGTGTTTACCTCGAACCTGGGCAATGTATTTTCACCCGGTCTTTTAATAGGAAGGGTGGAGACGAAGGAACGCGGGGCCGAAGGATCTTTTCAAAAAGCCGGCGTCAAACCCCTGTTTGATGTTTCAAAAGCTTCCGTATTGTTTGTCGTTCTCACTCTTCCATGATGCAGATTTTTCTTTTCTTTTTGATGGTAGGGTCGGTATTTTTGCAGGTAAGCTTTTTTCCGGCTTTTGCGTTCATTCGTAACATCCCCGTGCTCCTTCCCTTTATGGTTCTGCTGGTTGTACTGCATACAAATCGTCTTTCAACGACATTCGCAGTAGCTTCGCTGGCAGGATTCTTCGCAGACGCATTCTCGTCTCATTTTTTCGGATTTTGGATGATTATCGCGGTCTGTGTCGTCGTTCTCGGTCATTGGTTTCTCAACTCGTATGGAAGACTTCCAATTTTTAGAAAAGCATAAGAGGCAAAAAAGCAGATCCGATATAGAGCCTCAGGAGATCCTTCTGGATCAGCTTGCGAGAGTTCGGCAGGAGGATGAAGATCATGTGCCCGGGACCCTTGAGATTCCGCTTTCCAATGTCATGTTCCGCGTATTCCTGTTCGGATTTGTATTCGTATTGTTTGTTTTCGGCGGGAAAACCCTGCAGCTACAGCTTCTTTCAGACAGGTATTTTGAACTCAGCGCCCAGAAAAACGCAATCAAGACGATCCCGATACTTGCTGCCCGCGGAATTATCTACGACCGGAACATGCGTCCTTTGGTGCTGAATGTTTCAACGTTTGACTATGTGTGCGACAAGCGCGAATTGCCCCAGGGATTGCCGGAACGAGAGCGTATCTTGAAGGATATCGCTTCCGCGATCTCTGTTCCCTTGTCTGAAATTCAGAAGCGTTTTGACGCAACCGGAGAACCGGAGACCGTATTAAAGACGCATCTCGTCCAGGAAGAGATCGTGTCTCTTCAGACCAGGCAGATTACGGCAGCATGCGGAGTGGAAGAGAACATGGTTCGCGAGTACCCGTATGGTTCTCTACTCGGTCATGTGATTGGCTACACCGCAAAAGTTTCTTCAGAAGAGCTTCAAGAGAATCAAGGATACTTCGTGGTTGAACAGACCGGAAAAACCGGATTGGAAAAAACATACGAGGAGACTCTCCGCGGAACTCCGGGGGTCGTACGCATGGAGCGCGATTCTTCAGGAAAAGTCATACGCGAAAAGGAACACACAGAACCTCAGGCAGGCTCTGGCCTGGTGCTGTGGCTTGATCTTGAACTTCAGAAAAAACTGGAAGAGGAAATTTCCAAGAGTCTTGCGAATACGAATGCGAAAAAAGCGGCAGCGGTCATTCTGAATTCCCAGACCGGAGGAGTGCTGGCGATGGCAAGTTACCCGAGTTTTGATCCCAATCTGTTTGCGCAGGGCATCTCGCAGCAAGAGTGGGATGATCTGAGATTGGACCTAAACAAGCCGCTCTTTAACAGGGCTATCGGAGGATTCGGCTATCCCACAGGATCCGTTATCAAGCCCTTGGTTGCGCTCCAAGGGCTGGAGAAAGGCATCATAGACGAAGATACCTCTATCTATGCTCCCTTGGAGATATGCGTATGGAATAAGTACGCGGGACGGGATGAATGTTTCCGCGACTGGACGTTTCACGGTCAGAGCGACGTGAAGCGGGGAATCGCAGAATCCGTGAACACCTTTTTCTACATCATCAGCGGAGGATATGAAGGCCGAGAAGGTTTGGGAGCCGAGAACATCAAGGCGATACTGGAAACATTCGGGTGGGGGCAGAAGACCGGGATTGATCTCTTTGGAGAGGGCCAGGGGGTGTTGCCAGTCATTAACGATCAGTGGCGGCTTGGAGATACATACCACCTTGCCATAGGACAGGGGTTGTTCACGGTGACTCCTATGCAGGTGGCAACCGCTTTCGGAGCGATAGCAAACGGAGGCACGTTGTTGCAGCCCCAGATGGTTCGTCAGGTTGTCGATGCCCAGAAAAACGTCATTCGGGAGTTTCCTTCCCGTGTCATTCGGGATAATCTTGTAAATCCCGAGAATTTGCAAGTTGTGCGAGAAGGAATGCGCCAGACGGTGACCTCGGGTTCTGCAACTGGATTTCTTGACGGGTTGCCGGTTGCGGCTGCAGCCAAAACAGGGACCGCTCAAACCGGAAGAAAGACTCGGGACGCCAGAGACTATCTCTACAGCTGGGTCGCGACCTTCGCTCCTTTTGACCGCCCCGATTTTCTGTTCGTGATGGTCGTGGAAGACGTGGTCGAGGGCAATGCCGCGGCGCTTCCGGTTGCGAGAGACGTCATGCAGTGGTATTTTAATAGAACATCTCAATAATACCAGTCGTATGGTCAATACAAACTATCTTACAAAGGAAGGGTTGGAAAAACTGAACACGGAGTTGGAATATTTGAAGAAGATAAAGCGGAAGGAAGTGGCCGAGCGTCTGCGTACGGCAGCTTCCTTCGGCGACTTGAGTGAGAATTTCGACTATGCCAACGCTCGCGAAGAGCAGGAATTTGTGGAGCGCCGAATCCGTGAGCTTGAAGATCTTCTTATGCATGCCGAGGTTGTGGCGTCAAAAGACGATTCCGGGAAGGTGCAGATAGGTTCTCGGGTTGTTTTGCGGGGAGAAGGCAAACCCCTTGAACTTCAGATTGCGGGCACCAGGGAAGCCGACCCGTTGAACGGCAAGATTTCTCTGGAATCGCCATTCGGTTCGGCTCTCATCGGAAAGAAAGCAGGGGAGAGCGTGGAGATTGAAACTCCAAACGGCAAGGTTATGTATAAAATTGCTCAGGTAAAGTGATATGACCCGCATCGAAGAACTGCGATCGGCGCGAATACAGAAACTGGAACGTCTCCAAAAGGCGGGGCTTCTGGCGTATCCGGGCATTCTCAAACGCACCCACAAGGTGAGTGAAGTTCTGGACGAATTCAAAGGGCTTGCCGTTTCTCTGGAAGAGGTGACGATTGCAGGGAGAATAAAGACCTTGCGGGAGCATGGCGGCTCTGTCTTTTTTCACATTGAAGACGGGACCGGACAGCTTCAGGCATACGCTAAAAAAGACCGCCTGGGCGAAAAAGCCTATGAACTTTTTCTTGATGCGTTTGAAATAGGGGATATTGTTCAGCTCCGCGGCATCCTGTTTAAAACCAAGAGAGGAGAGAAAACGCTGGAGGTAGCAGATTACAAAATGCTCGCAAAGGCCTTGCTGCCGTTGCCGGAAAAATGGCACGGCATTCAGGACATTGAGGAGCGCTATCGAAAACGCTATTTGGATCTGCTTTTCAACGGAGAGATAAAAAAGAAGTTTGAAATGCGTTCAAAGATAGTGGCTCAGCTGCGGAAATTTCTGGAGAAAGAAGGATTTATTGAGGTTGAAACCCCTATCCTGCAGCCCCTGTACGGAGGAGCCGAGGCACAGCCCTTTACCACGCATTTGAACGCCTTTGATATGAAGATGTATCTGAGGGTAGCCCCCGAGCTGTATCTGAAGCGTTTGCTGGTCGGAGGATTCGAGAAGGTGTATGAGATCGGAAGGGTGTTCCGCAATGAAGGGGTGGATCGTTTCCATAACCCGGATTTCAGCATGCTCGAGTTCTATTGGGCGTACGCCGATTACAAAGACAATATGAAGCTGACCGAGCGCCTGATCACTTCCCTGGCAAAGGAGATATTCGGCCTTGCAAAGTTTACCTACCAAGGCAAACAGGTTGACCTGAAAACTCCGTGGCCGAGGGTGGAGTACACCGCTCTGTTGAAGAAGTATGCGAATGTTGACTATGAAGCTACGAGCAGAGACGCGCTGGCCAAACAGGCAAAGGAATTTGGAATTACCGTGGAGCAGGGTTTCCCCAAGTATCAGATCGCAGACGAGATTTACAAAAAAAAGGTTCGCATGAATATTTGGGAGCCGACATTCGTGATCCACCATCCAGTCGGCAGCATTCCCCTGGCAAAACCCCTGGATGACGATCCTTCCAAACTGGGAACGTTTCAGCTCGTGCTTGCCGGAGGATGGGAATTGGTAAAAGCGTATACTGAACTCAATGATCCGATCGCACAGAGAAAGGTGTTTCAGGAACAGGAATCGTATTACAAAGAAGGCATGGAGGGCGCCCAGCGTCTGGACGAGGACTTTATCGAAGCCCTGGAATACGGCATGCCTCCCGCAACGGGATTCGGCATGGGCATAGACAGGCTGGCCGCGCTGCTGACAGACTCGCACAGTCTGCGGGAAATCATTTTGTTCCCCACGATGAAACCAAAGGGATAATATGTTGGATATAAAAATTATTAGGGAACATATAGAAAAAGTAAGAAAGTCCATCAAGGATCGCGGTCTTGTCTTGGATCTTGACCGTCTTCTCTCTTTGGATGGACAGAGAAGGAAAAAGATTCAAGAGATTGAAACCTTGAAGGCGGGGCAGAATAAACTTGGGAAAGAGAACAGAGAAGAAGCGCAGGCACTGAAACAGCAAATCAAGGCATTAGAGCCAGAACTGGAACAGCTGGAAGTTCAATATAGCGAGCTTTTGTGGAAGATTCCCAATATCCCAACAGACGACGTTCCCGTGGGGAAAGACGAAAGGGATAACAAGATCATTCGGAGTTGGGGCACTCCTCCCAAATTTGATTTCAAACCCAAAGACCATCTCGCTTTAGGAGAGGCGCTCGACCTCATTGATGTTGAAACGGCTGCGAAAACAAGCGGAACGAGGTTCGCCTTTTTAAAGAGAGAAGCCGTGCTGTTGGAGTTTGCGCTCGTGCGTTACGCTTTTGACGTGCTGACCTCAGAAAAGATTCTGAAGAAAATCGCACAGAAAATTGATAAAAACTATTCTGCGAAACCCTTTGTTCCCGTTGTTCCTCCCGTAATGATACGGCCCGAAATATTCCGTAAAATGGCGCGTCTTTCGGAAGATGACAAAAATGAAAGGTATTATATCCCCCAAGACGATCTGTATCTTGTGGGGTCAGCCGAGCATACCCTGGGCCCAATGCACATGGACGAAGTTTTAGAAGAAAAAAACCTTCCCTTGCGGTATGTCGGCTTCTCCACGAGTTTTCGCAGAGAATCCGGCTCTTACGGAAAAGACACGAGGGGAATATTGCGCGTGCACCAGTTCGACAAGCTTGAAATGGAATCCTTTGTGCGTCCGGAAGATTCTGTTCAGGAGCACAATTTTCTCGTCGCCATCCAGGAGTATTTCATGCAATCGTTGGGCATTCCGTACCAAGTGGTGTTTATATGTACCGGAGACATGGGAGCTCCGGATGCTCGGCAGATTGATATTGAATGCTGGATGCCAGGGCAAGGGAAGTACCGGGAGACCCATACTGCGGATTTCATGGCTGACTACCAGGCAAGGAGGCTTAACACGAGGGTAAGAAGAAAGGGAGGAGAGCTTGAGTATGCGCACATGGTAGACGCGACCACATTTGCAATGAGCCGTACGCCGATTGCGATACTGGAGAATTATCAGCAGAAAGACGGCAGCATAAAGATTCCCAAGGTGCTTCAGAAATACGCGGGTATTTCCGTCATTCCCCATGGAAGAAATACTTAAGGAGCAAAACCTTCAACTTCAGGATATTCAGGTTCATTACAAAGAGGCGGGGCAAGGCGATGCCCTCCTGATTTTACACGGCTGGGGAGCGAGTTCCGAATCCTGGGTTTTGCTGCAGCGGGCATTGAGCAAAGAAGGGTTTCGCGTCATCGCGATCGACTTGCCCGGGTTTGGGAGATCCAATCCTCCGGCTACCGTCTGGGGAGTGCAGGATTACAGCAATTTTATAGAACAGTTCGTCCGGGCAATCGGTATTCGGCAATTCTTCTTGCTTGGTCATTCGTTTGGCGGCCAGATTGCAATTTCCTTTTCCGTACAGCACCAAGAACTCGTAAAGAAACTCATATTGTGCGCTCCGGCCGGCATTCGGAGGCCTCTCGGCGCAAGAGAGAAGCTCCTCTTTGTATTTTCCAAGATACTTGCTCTGGCGCTTTTGGTTGTGCCTTCGCAAAGTCTCAAAAATCGTTTTCGTGCGGCAGCCTACCGCCTCATGAGGCGGAGTGATTACTTCAAGGCAGAAGGAGTAATGAGCGAAGTGATGCGGCGGGTTATCAGAGAAGATCTGTTCTCAATCTTTTCACAAGTTCGCGTTCCAACCCTCATTGTCTGGGGAGATGACGATAGGATGGTTCCGGTTGAGGATGCCTATGTTCTCGCCCGAGAGATTCCGCATTCAGCGGTTGAGATTATCCCCGGAGCCGGTCACTCTCCGCATCTTAAGACTCCGGAGAAATTGTCAGAGTTGGTAACGAAGTTTTTGAAGAGCTAATTCTTATGACATTTTTTTTCGTCTTTCTTGACCTTTTTCTTATTCCGGTACTGTGGTTTATTCGAGAAATAAAAACGGTCAATTTTTGGCTTTATCTATGGCAGTTAAAAGAATATCATGTCGGGAGATTTGCAGATCATTTCCGAACCACCAAAGGGAAGAAGCTTATTGTTGACAAATTCAGCGTTTTCAAACTCCTAGTATCAATCTGGTTCTTTGCCTCCCCCAATGATTTCTTATTTCTTTTCTTATTTTTCATTGTTTATTTTATCGATGGAGTGCGTACCCTGAAGCTGTTTTTTCAAAAGAAATTACTCTTTCCGGTTGCAACCCATAAGATTATTGTATTACGCATTCTCAGCATTGTCCTTCTTCCGTTTGCCATTCTTTTTTTCTTGTCCTTTATTCAATCTTTCATCCCTTATTCTTATCTCCTCGGAACCCTTATCCTTTACGATGTCCTTACGCCTTTAATGGTTTCTGCTGTTGTGCTTATATTCCAGCCGTTTGCAGTGCTTGGAAGAAATAGGATACTTGCCCAGGCCCGAGCAAAACGGGCACGCATGCGAAATCTGAAAGCTGTCGGGATTACCGGCAGCTACGGCAAGACATCAACAAAAGAAATCTTGGCCCATGTTCTTGCATCAAGGTTTAAGGTGGCAAAGACAAAAGAGCATCAGAACTCGGAGATCGGAGTATCGCGCGCCATCCTAGACAATCTTAATTCGGAACACGAGGTG
>JACPHF010000035.1 GCA_016188735.1 Parcubacteria group bacterium
GGATTGAATTCATCAGAATAAGAATAACGTGACTTAAAAGGTGCCATTAATACGGTACGGTCTTGTTCGTTAGTACCAACGAATCCAAATCGCAAAGCAGTAATATAGGCAAGAGAACCTAAAACCCCTACAATAAACGCAAAAATTAAATTGAGGGTAGGATCAATCTGTATATGAATTGGAAAGGTCTCAAATATTATGAATTTCATAAATCGAAAGCTTACCGTTTTCGCCACTGGGTGGCGCGGCGGGCTCGATGGAGTCCGAACTTCTTGCGTTCTCGCATGCGGGGATCTCTCGTAAGAAATCCGAGCGCTCTCAAGCGGCTCCGCAGTTCGGGATTGTGCTCAACCAAGGCTCTGGCTATGCCGTGACGGATGGCTTCGGCCTGCGAGGGCAATTCGCGTTAGGACCTTCACCGAAAAGGAATCTTCCGTTCCCGCCTTTTCCAAACATTCCTTGGCCACTCGCTGCAATTCAGGATCCCGAAAATATTCTTCCACGGATTTCTCATTCACCAAAAACTTCCGCTCTGTTTTTGGGGAAGCCAACCAAAGGCGAACGCGCGCCGTTGCGGTTTTTCTTCGTCCCACTCCTTCCAGATATCTGCCCGCCTTGCTGCGAGGCAGGTCTGCTTTCTTGGTTTCTTTCTTGGTTTCTTTCTGCGCCATAGTTCGACAAGCTCACTATTCTTCAATCGTCAATCGCTTGATGGTTCTGCTTCGCAGCCTGTTCTTTGGCAACATGCCCCAGACGGCTCTTCTCAGTACTTCGGTCGGACGCTTCAAGAAGAGGGCTGCAAGATGCTCTTTGCGCAATCCTCCCATATATCCTGAGTGGGTGTAGTATATCTTCTGACTGAGTTTTTTGCCGCTAAACTTAATGCGCTTTGCGTTCTTCACAAGCACCCGTTCCTGTCCGTCTATGTGGTGGCGGAAATCCGCCCTATCCTTCCCGCGCAGCAGCACCGCCACAGCCACAGCCAACCCCTTCCCGCGCAGCAGCACCGCCACAGCCACAGCCAACCTGCCCAAGGGCTGGTTGGTTGCGTCTACGATATGCACCTCTTGTTTTTTGTTCTGTTCCATGGTTATTGCACGAATTCCAGGAGACCCATGCGGGCTCCATCGCTCCCCCGAACTCCAAGCTTGATGACGCGGGTATATCCCCCTTTCCTTTCTTTGTATCGGGGAGCTATTTCATCCAGCAGCTTCTTTGTCGCTCGCGCGTCAAGATGCAGGGCCGCATACCGGCGAGCCGCCATGGATCCCGTTCTTGTTTTCGTGATCAGCTTTTCCGCGAAGCGCTGCGTTTCCTTTGCCCGAGCTTCCGTGGTCTGGATGCGTCCTTTTATGATAAGGGCGCGGATGAGCGAATCGAGAAGCGCTCGTCTGGGAGCCGCCGTCCTTGAAAATTTTCTTCCTTGCTTGCGTTTTCTCATTTCTTCTTTGACTTTGGCGTTGCCGCTTTTCTGGGCTTTGCCTTTGACTTCTTCTTTTCTTTTCCTTCGGACGGCAATGCTTTTTCCAAGCTTATCCCTTCTCCGATGCGCTGGAATTGCGCCTGAAGAGTTTCGATTGCCTGCGCAAGGGCTGCCTGCGGACTCAACGCGCCGTCGGTCTCAATTTCCAAGGTAAGCCGGTCAAAGTCGGTTCGTTCTCCGACACGCATGGCTTCCACCCGAAAACTCACGCGCCTGACAGGAGAAAAAGCGGCGTCTAGGGCGATGGCTCCGATTTCCTGTTTCTCGCCTTTGCGCGCCTCCACGGGCACGTACCCGATGCCCCGCTCAATACGCAACTCCATATCCAGTTCCGCCTGCTTGCCCTGCAGATTGGCAATCACCATATCCTTGTTTATCACCTGAACTTCAGAAGAGGTCTTGATATCCTGCGCCTTTACCTTCTTCTCTCCCTTTACCTTGAGGGTTACCGTCTGAGGCTCGTCTGAAAACATGCGAAAGCGCACCTGTTTCAGGTGCAGGATAATCGTTACCACGTCTTCTGCCACCCCGGGGATTGTTGAAAACTCATGAGCAACGCCCTTGATCTTAACCTGCGTGATTGCGGCTCCCTGCAGAGAGGAAAGAAGCACCCGTCGCAGTGTATTCCCGATGCTGACGCCGTATCCCGGGTACAGGGCTTCGATCTCGAACACTCCCTTGTTCTCAACTTCCTGAATTGTTTTTACTGGCTGTGAAAGAGGAATCATATGATGTATGAATAATTAACGTGAATAAGAAATCTTTTTCCCTAACGGGAATAAAATTCGAAAATGAGAGGAATATCGAGTCCGGAGTTTGCCTCTTGGGCCGTCGGAAACTCCCGTATGGTTCCTTTCATTTCTTCTTTATCAAGCGCGATCCATGAAGGCGCTTCGTATTTCTTTATCGCAAGGCGTGCGTTCTTGAATAATACCTTTTCCAATGACTGGGGACGCACGGCGATTACATCTCCTCTGTTCGTCTGGTATGAGGCAACATCAATCTTTTTTCCATTCACCAGGATATGCCCGTGAGAAATCATCTGCTTTGCCTGGTTTCGCGTCTGCGCGAATCCCATGCGGAATACGGCGTTATCCAACCTTCGTTCCAGGTACTGCAGCAGCAGATCGCGGGAATCCCCTCCTCTCCTCGACTGCTCAATGGCGGCCTGAATATATTTCTTAAATTGCCTCTCGCGAAGAAGGTATGAATTTCTAAGCTCCTGCTTTTCTTGGAGTTGGCGTCCGTATTCTGAAGCCTGGCCCGGCCTGTGTTTTCGTACAACTGCGTTCTGCATGGTATTCTATACCCTCCTGACCTTAGAAGCACGGGGTCCGTTATGGGGAATGGGGGTTAAATCGGTGATGGAACTGATTTCCAATCCTTTGGCGCCAAGAGAACGAACCGCGGAATCCCTGCCCGATCCCACGCCTTTTACGAAAAGCGCAACGCGTTCCACTCCGCGAAGCTTTGCTCCCTGGCTCAATTGTTCCGCAACCTTTGAAGCCGCGAATGGGGTGGATTTTTTGGTGCCCTTGAATCCCATGCGCCCCGCAGACACGCTCAAGACCACGTTTCCCCGCTCATCGGTCAGGGTCATGATCGTGTTGTTATAGGAAGAATAGATGTATATTCTCCCGTCCCTAAACTTCTGCTTCCCGGCAGCAGCCAGGGTTTCCGAAACCGTGTCTTCGGCCCGGGCTCCGGTTTCTCCTTTTTCGATGACTCGTTTCTTTCCCATAATATGATTAGGTGGGCGTTGCCGCGGGCTTCCTGCCGGATCCCACTGTTTTTCGCACGTTTCCTCGGACCGTCCTGGTATTGGTCTTCGTGCGTTGTCCGCGAACCGGCAATCCCCTGGCATGCCTCATGCCCCTCCAGGATCCGATTGCTTTTAAGCGCTTTACGTTCATTAAAATCTCCCTGCGCAATTCTCCCTCAATCTTGTGGTTTTTCTCAACGTATTCTTTCACACGGTTCAGTTCGTCTGAAGTGAGTTTTCCCATTTTCGTTTCAGGTGCAATGCGGGTCGCCCGCAAAATATCCCTGCTCAACGCAGCTCCCACTCCGTAGAGATATCCTAACGCTATGTCCGCTCTTTTATTGTCAGGCAATTGAATGCCGAGAAGTCGTACCATAATAAAGCCGGGTGGTATTTCAAGCCCCCTGCCGTTGCTTATGCTTAGGATTTTTGCAGATGATGTACATCTTTTGCTTTCTGCGCACCTGTTTGCAATCCTTGCATCGTTTTTTAATTGATGAACTTACTCTCATGGTTTTCTGTATGCTCCCCTGTATACGATCCTGCCTTTTGTGCGATCGTAGGGACTGAGCTCCACGGTAACCTTATCGCCGGGAAGAATGCGGATCTTGTGCATGCGCAGCTTCCCCGATACGTATCCCATCACTTCTTTACCGTCTTGGAGACGCAGCTTGAAACGAAAACTGGGCAACGCTTCCAGCACCTCTCCCTGGCACAAGAGGCTTTTATCGGTTTCTTTCATTAATTATGCCGGAATAAGCGCACTGTATTTATATACCATAGAGGCAAAAAAGGGTCAACCCTGACGGCGCGGGAAGGAAGGGGTTGGTTTGAAAATTAGTGTTTTGGTAATTTTGAAAAGAGAGGCCGGTACATATCTTCCCGAATGTCGATATGTAATTCCTTACGATGAATTTTATCACAAAATTCTATCGGTGTCTCTTCAATAATTGCCAAAGGTTGCTGTTCGTTCCCTTCACCCATGACGAAAACCGCGGCCGTGGCGAGACTATCGGCGACATCGGTACGAGAAAATCTGAATTTTCTCCCGAAAATATCCGGCATTCCGCGATAATCTTTCACGCCACGGAAACCAGCGTATCCCAAAGCAACACCAGTTACACCGGCGCGAAGCGGTATCGTGCGGCTGTCGGTAATCAGAATGCCGAGTTCTTTAACGCCATATTTCTGCTGTAACTTCTTGCGCAGAAAGTGAGCCGTCTTGAAGCTATTGTTCGGCAAAAGTATGAGCTTGCCGTTTGCATTTGACTCGTCAATTCCGGCAGAAGCCATGACCATTCCGTCTTTGATGGTGAGCCAAACATACTTGGTTGGCATGGCAAACTCGCTTTCTGCGCGGATCAGCTTCTCTTTGGTCTGAACGTTGTCGGCGACAGCCGTTCGTTTTTCCGCAAGGGCGACGATTTTCGAGGTAATAACAACTACGGATTTTTCCGGAATTTTCCTGAAATAATAAGTGATGAAAGCGAATAAATCATCGCCTTCTTCAAAGACACGGGTTTTGATTGGTCGGATAATCATGGTTGTTGATGGTTAATCTGATAATGAAGCAAGAGCGTGCCGGTACGGTTGAGCCGCTTTACGGATAACAGGCTTACTCGTACTGTTCGGGTGCCGCCGACGAACATTTCCTTCCCGCGCCCGAAAATGAGCGGCTCAATGGTAACGAAAATTTCGTCGAGAAGCTTCCTCTCCAGCATGAAACGATATACCGCTCCGCCACCGAGCACAGCAACGCTCCTGTGCCTTTCGAGCAATTTCGGAAGATCAACATTCGCCGGATTAACAAAAGTTACTGTTCCTCTGCGTGTGAGGGTTTTCGGTCGACTCGAAAGCACAAAAGTGTTCCGCTTGCGCAATCGCTTGGCAGCCAACTCGTAGGTGTTGCGGCCGACGACTACGGCGTCAATGCGAGAGAGCGAGTCTTGGAAAAATTCCCAATCTTCCCTGCTCGTCCAATGCGGTAGGGCCTTGCTTCCCAGCGAAATGCGCCCGTCTACGCTTGCGGCAACAAAGGCGATGTAGCGCGTTCTATGTTGTAGATTGTTTTTCTTCATTGTGTTCTCGAAGGAAATAAATACCGACATAGGAAAGCGGAGTATAGAGCGCGCCCATCGCTACTTTGTAGAGCCACCAAGAGATGATTATGTTGATGAGCGTATGAGTTGAGTACAAACCTGCGAACGCCATCACCATGAAGATTGTCGTATCGAGTAGTTGCGACCAAAGATTGGAGAGAAGCGAACGCAACCAGAAAAACCTTGCTCCTAATTTCTCTCGAAAAAAGAAGAATGACAACACATCCTGGTATTGGGCGATGAGGAATGCGGTGAGCGCATGGCAAGCGACAAGAAAGAATACCCGATGAACAATGCCGTGCCGATGAATCCGGCAAGAACAAAGAATTTTGCGGTGCGCTTCCCGTACACTTCTCCGATAACATCGGTCATGAGAAACACAATCGGAAAAGAAAACACCGCCACCGACAGATGGGAACCAAATATGAACGGCATTATCTTCAGTCCTAGGGTGTTCGCGGCGAAAAGTGAAGTTAGATATACGGCAAGCGCGATGAGTAGTTTTTTGAACGAATGTTCAGTAAGTTGGATCATAATTGTGATTCCTTAGGTTAATGAATACGCAGAAACAAAAAACTCGCCCGATAGGGCGGGAGCAGATGCAAAAAACAACTCTTGCCCTATCGGTCAGGAATGGTGTTGGAGACAAAACCAGACCAGGTTTTTATTCGATGATTATGAAGCATGGTTTAGAGCGAATCCAGTCCCAGAGAGACATTGATGCGATTAAGGTCGGTGGGAACCTGCCACTCCCAGAAGGGCCACAGGGAAATATGGAGGCTTTGCACCCCCTCTACGGCTTCTCCCTGCTGCTGGGCCATATCCTGGCCCTTGCCCCGAACCCTGAGACGAACATCCTGTTCCTGCACCCGAGAATACGCCTTCCCTTTTGAAAATCCGGCCAGCAGCAGAGTCCCCTTCTTATGGTCCACATTTTTGAATTCATAGCCGCTCTGCAGGGTCTTCTCGAGAATTGGCTCCCCCGGAGACAATTTCTTGCGTAATGATTGGCTTAGAAGATCGTCAAAAACCTTCCTGGGAAACGCTATCGCCGAAAGCTTTACCTTGCCCGTCACGTTGAACTTGCTTAATTCTGCTCCCGCTTTTGCCAGAGAAGAGGCCTGTGAAATCTCCACCAGAAAGGCGTCTTCCGGGATCTCGTATCCTGAGGGAAGCATTTTCTGCAATTCTTGTTTAGCTCCCTCACGAAGTTCTGCGAGGAGCGTATCTTTTCCCCGATTAAGATCATCCTGACTGACAATGGCTGTTTCGCTCTTGGATCCTCCCGACATGGGCGCCGTAGATTTGCCGTAAATTGCGGTATACAGAGCCGAACCCGCAAGCCCCGGGAGCGAAAAATTGGAAGGACCGATGTTATAATCTTCTCCTGCTTCTGCGGCGAGCACCTCAACATTCAGGGAGCCCGGAACCCCGCTTAGCTGCCCCGGAATCACCACGCGAGCCACTGAACGAAACAGTTTTCCGTCTTGGGAAATAAAGCGCGTGGTTGCGACAAGAATCTGGGGTGTGTTTGGCCTCGTATTGTATACCGTGATTATCCCGCGCGCCTGCCCCTGCTTGTCGGATTTCCCGGTCGCGGAAAACAGTCGCGTTCCGTCTTGTTCTTTTGTTAAGGAGAGTGCTTCGATGGTCCCCTCGAATCCTTTTTTTGCAGCCACGATCTCTTGATCCACGCTAATCTCTCTGGAATCCGGAATCACCGTAATCGCTGCTTTTGCAACAAAGAAATGAATCCAGAATATTCCGACAAGCGCAAGTCCAGACGCCAGCAGCGTCAAAACAAAAGGCTTCGGAAGTTTGCGGCTCGGCTTCTGCGGCTCTGAAGATATGGAAGCCGGGGAGGCCATGGGGACGGCCGAGGGCTTTTGTCTTGCGCCAGAGCGCGGAGTGATGTCAATAACCCTTCGATTGTTCATATCAAATATAAAATGTAATGTCAGTGTATATAATACCTTGTTTAGGAAGTTTTCAAAAGATGCCCGCGAATTCTCCGCACGCCAGCCGATACCGCTTCCTGTTTTCCGATGCGAAATCCCCCCACCTCTCCCGTATGCTGCACATGCGGACCTCCGCACAGTTCTCGGGAAAACACTTCTCCTGTTTTAGGATTCCATGCGGAGTACACTTTCACCACGTCGGGATATTTCTCTTTCGGGGAATACAAAGCCCCCAATGCGACTGCTTCTTGAAAAGGCATCTCCTTATATCCCATGTCAAGATTCTCACGGATCGCTTCTTGCACCAGCAGCTCTGTCTGCCGCACCTCTTCATCGGTCAATTTTCGATCAAATGTAAAATCAAAACGGGTGCGTTCTGTGGTAATGTCAGAACCCGCCTGATGCACGCTTTCTCCCAGAACCCTGCGCAGAGCAGCTTGGAGCAGGTGCGTAGCCGTATGGTTGCGCCTGGTTGCGGCCCTTTTCTCGGCGTCGACCACGGCGGTAACACGGTCGCCCACGCGAATAGGCTGTTTCGCCAGAATCCGATGCGCGATGATGCCCGAGACCGG
>JACPHF010000005.1 GCA_016188735.1 Parcubacteria group bacterium
AACCCGAGATGTTAAAAGGAAATACGGCTGTTATTGATTTCGGATATTCGCTGGATGAAAACGGAAAAATCCACGGCGACTTCGATAATCTGCAATCTGCAATTAGTAATTTGCAATTTTACACGCCAACGCCCGGCGGCACCGGCCCAATTTTAGTTGCGAAATTATTTGAAAATTTCTACAAATTAAACTCCTCGTAAATCAGAATTTATCCCACTTCAGAAACCTTCATTCGGATGGGCGCTTTCGGATTTCGCGAGTGCGAAGTACGAGCGAGCACCATTCGGATGCCAAATCTCTGGAGTAGGGGTTGGGCGCGAAAAGCTTGAAAGCCCAACCCTACGAATTAAGCCTGTCGCTCACCCTCTTCCAGCTTGCTGCCAACGCTCGTTTGAGCGCTGCGGCCTCCCGGGGAACCAACCTTATGATTTCCCGGTATCCGGATTCAGCGCCCCCTCCTGTGACTTCCAGAAGGCGATTCTTCACTACCAGATGGTCAGGGCGAACCGGTTGCCCTTTCATTTCATGACCCCCTTGAACAACAAGTAAATCATCCAACCTACGATTGCCAGAATTGGTAATCGTAGAAAAATCAGAACTCCGAGATGAAGCAGCGACCGACCCGGCTTTGGCGTTGACACCCGACCATCCGGAGCCGCCTCCGCGTTCCGCGGATAAGGGTCAAGAACTCCGAGAATACTGCGCATGGTACACCTCCTACTGCTTGCCGGACCAGCGGATTCGCCGGCCGCGCAAACGACGAAGAAAACCGATATAATGCTTCCATCCTCGCCGCGTTAACCTTATTGTCATTCTCACCTCCCCGAATATTAGGTTATCACCAAGCTCGCGATAGGAATAAACGCGGCAACGAGTCCGATGTTATTCGCGTGAACAATCTTTCCTCCAGGGCCACCCTTTCTTACCGCGTAAGAGGCTAAGTAAGGGCACCCGATTATAGAGCAATGCATGGAAACAGTACAGCGACCAATTCCCTTATCTTTTTTTGTACAGACATTCTCGATTTTCACCGCCGCACCTCCATATTGGAAAATCGTGTCGATGTGCTTACTTTGGCGCTAATGCACCAACGAGAATTAAAATTTATTCAAATTTCTACTCTCGCCGGTGCATTACGAATCCGAATAAAAAAATAGCGCCCTAATCGGCGCCGCAAATCCCCATATAATTTGGCGTAAATTCTAGCCTGTCCCCCTCCATTTTTCCTTTTTTCTGATTAAGTTTGTGTTTCATAACCAGAGGACTATACTGTTCATAAAAATGATAGCACTTGGTTAAATTACGTCAACGTATTTATCCACAGCAATAAATATATCTTTATTAAAAAAAGCCGTCACTCGGAAGGAGAAAGGAGGGTTTTCCCGGGGGATCGACCGGGGATGGCGCCTGGCGTCCATCGAGCTTGCCCCTCCGAGTGACGGTCTCGACAACCGCGCTCCGCGCGGTTGAAACTTATCTGGTCAAGGTCCAACCGACACTTTAATAATAACTGGGCGGCATATATCGTCAAGGGGGCGGCATTATTCCTCCTTCCATTGGTTATGAGGCACGAGTTCGAGGGGCGGGACGCCCTCCCTGATGAGGTATTCGGTTACTGCCCTATTCACCTCGCCCCACGGAACTTTCTTGCTATTACCTCCTTCGGTGAAGCAGCCGTCGCAGAGCTTAAGGCGGTTCTTTGGAACCCACGCCTCCTCTCCGCAAGCCGAACAGACAATCCAGTGGTAGTTAGGATGGTTTCTCGCTGAGACGCTCATCTTTCACATCTCCTTTCTCGGCCGGCCGCGCTTCCGCTTATAGCCGTAAGCGCCCAGAAAATACACTGCTTTTCGGGTGCTTATTCCCACGAGGTTCCCGAGATGGGCAACGGCTTGCTTCTGGGTTTTCGTCTGCTTAACCACAGCTCCGAGGATTCCTCTGATGGCCTCTTGGGGCGAGTTGTAGGCGGAAAGTTCGGCTCTTTGCTCAAGCTGGAGTTCCATTCCCTCTCTCCTTTCCGCAGACCCGCACGTCGGCGACCTGCCATAAAGTTTGTGGAGGGTGAACCGCTTGCGCTT
>JACPHF010000038.1:0-548 GCA_016188735.1 Parcubacteria group bacterium
CATCAAGCAGGTAAGCTTGCGCCTTACCGATTCTGACGGATACGCCTGCTCAACCACCAAGAGCACAAACGTTCAGCTTCCGTTCCCCGACTGGCAGGAAATCTCTCCGTTTTAACCTTGACTCGGTCAAGTTTTCCTGCTTGACAAATGGGGAGAGCAAGGTATAATTATTGGCAGTCAGGGGAGTTCGCTCTCCCCATCATGAAGAATACGAAGGAGGTCAGCCGTGACTCGCACTCGCAAATACGTTCTCGCGAGCGTCGCGTTTGTCGTTGTCCTCCTTATCGTCTTGATGACGCTATGGAGGACGGAACCAAACCCAGCGGCAGTTCTGCCGACAGTCCAACCCACAGTCCGGCCCACGCCGACACAGACTGCGCAAGAGCCGAGAATTTCCCTGCATCTTGTGCGGTCGGATACCCCGGAAGGCATGAACGGCCCGACCCGTTACATGTTCCGGGTGGAAGGGATCGATCTCAGGGGTAAGCTGGCGCGGGTAGACGTGGCTCCGAGAGGCAACGGTGTCGTGAACGAAGTCGACAACTTCA
>JACPHF010000038.1:589-2831 GCA_016188735.1 Parcubacteria group bacterium
GTGTCGTGAACGAAGTCGACAACTTCATTCTCGCATTCATACCCTCGGATGAGCCGTCGGGTACCTACCGTGTTGTTCTTTCTGTGGAGAGATGGCGGGCCGAAACAACGATTGCGTACACATGGAGAGAGCAGACAATGCCCGTCTCTCCGACGCCGATTCCAACGCCAGCGCCGACACAAGCGCTTCAGCCAACGCCAACTTCTCAGCCAGAGCAGACACAGGGACCCGTTCCGGCGCCAACGTCCATGCCAACTCCTCAGCAAACGCCAGCTCCTGTCTGCAGCCAGCCATCGGCGATCTGCGGCCGGGTAACGACGACAGCCGGGCAACCGCTCGCGGGCGTCTACGTGGAGGCCTATCAAATCAGCGTGGACCGCAAGTACGGGACGTGCACCGACGCATCAGGGTCCTATCTGATTCAGGTAGAGGCCTATCCGACCTATCGGGTGAAGTTCGTCGTCGAAGGAACGGCTGGAACGCGCTGCAAGTCCGCCTCTATTCGGAGCCCCGCCGGAAGCATCACACGATGGTGGCAAGACACCATCGACGCCAGCACGGTCACATTCGTTTCCGTTTCCACTGCCGGCGCGGGCGGAATCGACATGGTCATTCCTCCCATCGTCACCATCACGGGACGCGTCACAGACAAGGTGACTGGCGTAGCCATCCCGGGTGTGAGCATCGCCCTCTGGCCCCAGCGAACGGGCATTTCCAGTAGCACACCGTACTCGGGTGCAAGCACCGACGCAAGCGGGGCGTACATAGTCGCCGGATTCGCCGGAGAGCAGCGCCCCTTGTTCATCCGAGGGGGGACCAGCGGCTCTCAGAACTGGACTACAGTCCAGGACTTGTCAGGGGCAGTGTGCTCCAAGGACGCGCCAACCTTGCTGGTTCCGCCAGCAGGACTGAGCAACTTCAACGTCGCATTGCCGCCCCTGTTCGCGGTCAGCGGTCGCATCACCGATCGAATCACAGGCGCCGCGGTCTCGGGCACCATCTTGGTCACCCCCTACGACGCTAACTCCTTCCTGCCGGCACCTACAGATTGAAATTAGTTCTCCTCCAGGCTGGCGGCCAGGCGCTACCTGCGATCTGGTGGAGAAACGGAAGTTCCTTTGAAACCGCCGATCCCATCGTTGTCGGGGGAGACACGAGCGGGATCAACATGGTGCTGTAAGAGCGCCAAGTCCATAAGGGGCAGTTCGTGAGAACTGCCCCCTTTTCTTTTTTACCCCGAGCTTTGTCGAGGGGTTTCCTTGACTGGATTTTTGTCTGGCGTATAATAAGGGCATGAAGATTCTGAAACTTGAAGTACTATATGTGTTCGCTGCCCTTCTCGTTGGGGGCATCCTTGGATTTTTTACAAACAAAGTTCTGCTTTCTCCCATTAGCCCTGCGTATACGCAAGAGTGCGTTTCCAAGGGAGGAGAGGTGATACGGGTGGTTGAAAAACAAAGCCCTTGTCCTGCCGTCTCCAAAGAGAAGTTAGCGATTCCAACCTCTGTCTTAACAAACACAACGATCGGTAATTGGAGGGCAAGTGTTGAAGGCAGCGTTACGGCAAAAACAGATACAACCATCACGGTGGAAAATGAGGGGAATAAAGTTACGGTCACCTTTTTTGCGCCCATAACCAAAATTTATGCTTCTACGGCTGGGGCGCCGGTAGAAATTGCATTAAAGGATATAAAATTGCAGTCCCTTGTCCATATTACGCTTGCGTTTCCTACGGAAAATGAGCGTAAAGCGATTGGAATCCCCGAAGACGTAGAGGTACTAGCTAGGGATATACTCGTCACCAAACAGTAGCAATTCCTTAAGCTAAATTGAGCATAAATCTATAGAGAGATCGGATATATCCGATCTTTTGCTTTTTGCTATTGACAGGCTGTATCCGTAATCGGATAATACTATAATGGTTCGGTTGATCAGAGAAGATTATATAACGCTTGCCGAAGCTTCGGGATTTTGCCTGCATTCGCAGGACTATCTAAAATTAAGGGCGCGCCAAGGAAAGCTTAGGGCGGTTAAAATAGGAAGAAATTGGTTTACGACCAGGGATTGGCTGACAGAATATATAAAGAAATCGGAAGAATGGAAGAACGGGAACGCTAAAACTTCTCCCACCAAAGATCGGTGGGATTTGGCTTTTAAAAAGTGGGATAAAGGTGATTATCTGTCCCCGGAAGAATTGGTATTGAAAGAACAGTACGCCCAATGGAGGGGGAATTTAAAGAGG
>JACPHF010000039.1 GCA_016188735.1 Parcubacteria group bacterium
ATGCGCCGCACGCATAATCAAACGTTCCGAGTTTCCAGTATGCTTTTTTATTAACGAAAGAAGCCAGAAGCGTGCACATTGGAATAAAGCCAGCCATGAACACGGGGAGGATCGCCCAGCTCACGCCGTCTGCAATGGCGGCCGCGGTCCCGATATATGGAGCGAGCATCCATAAAAACCAAGTTACCCTATTGGGTTTTGTCTGGCCCCAGATGGTGTCTTTAATATAGACAGCGCCTCCGAGAAGCTGTACAAACGCTCCAACAAAAACCAAGTATTGAAACATATGTGGTTTGCTGCCGGGCCTGGAATCGAACCAAGATTAAAGGCTTCAAAGGCCTCTGTCCTACCGTTAGACGACCCGGCAATGGGTACTTCCTCTCGCAGGTTTCAATGATCGCGAGTTCAAGGGGAAGCTGGGGAATATATGAGAATTTCATCTTGTTCTCTGCCGCAAGGAACAGCTCCAACGCTTTCTGAAGATCACGTTCTTCCCAGAGACTCGTCTGCTTTTTCATACTCTCTTTTTGCTCTTTTGTATACCCCGCAAGCAGCACGTTCTCCAGGTCGGGGCTGACCTTCACCAAGAAGGCGTATCGCAGGTGCGTGACCAGCGCCTTCGCGAATTCGTGAGGATCCGACCCTTGCTCCAACGTATCGGAAAGAAACTTCATTGCTTCTTTCCCCTTCTTCTCCAGCAGAAGCTGGGTTAATTGCGTTACAAGGTTTATATCCACCAATCCCAAGAGTTCTTTTACCTGGTCTGCGGTGATACGCTTTATCGGCGCGCCGGCCGCGGAAGTCGAAACCTTGTCAAGGATGCTTTCCGCGTCCCGGAAAGATCCTCCCGAGCTCAAGGCGATAAGTTCAAGGGCCGATTTCTCTATTTCCAAATTCTCCTTCTTGGCTACAATGCCGAGACGCTGGACTATCTCTTCCAATCTAAGTTTGCGGAAATCAAAGCGCTGACAGCGGGACACGATCGTCCCTGTCATCTTATGCGTCTCCGTCGTGGCGAGAATAAAAATGGCGTGGCTCGGAGGCTCTTCCAGGGTTTTGAGCAGGGCATTCGCGGCTTCCTTGGTGAGCTGATGGGCTTCGTCAACCACAAACACCTTATACTTGAGTTTGACGGGCATGAACTTGATCCCCTCTTTGAGTTCCCGGATCTCGTCTATTCCCCTGTTGGAAGCGGCGTCAATCTCAACAAGATCCATGGCCCTTCCCGCATTTATCTCCTGACAGGAAGAGCACTTGTTGCAGGGCTCTCCGTCTTTGCCAAGGTTTTCGCAGTTGACCGTCTTTGCAAGCAGGCGGGCCAGCGTGGTCTTGCCGGATCCCCGCGGGCCGCAAAACAGATACGCGTGGGAAACCATGCCGTGCATCAAGGCGTTCCTGAGGGTTTGCACCACGTGCTCTTGCCCTATGACTTCGCCAAAGCTTCTCGGACGATATTTTCTATACAGTGCGAGGTTTGCCATTGTCGGCGAATACGATGAGCTTGTATCCGAGGAAGTTCCAGACAAAAGAATTAAATGCAGCAATGATTGCTCCCACGTTCGCCCAGAGCTCTTGGGAGAATCCGAACCGAGGACCTATGGCGTTTACCACGATTGACGCGGTTCCCACGTTAATGGCAAATCCAAAGGCGCTGACGACAAAAAACTGGACGAATTCTTTCCATGCATTTTTAGAGATATTCTTTGCAGAGAACGTCCAATATTTGTTCCATGCATAGCTGTTGACTACCGCGGTAAGAAAAGAAAGTCCTTTGAAAACAGAGTATGACAACCCGGAGGCTGCTCCCGTAAACGCAATGAGAAAATTAAGCA
Organism: Parcubacteria group bacterium; assembly: GCA_016188735.1. GTDB lineage: Bacteria > Patescibacteriota > Minisyncoccia > Minisyncoccales > UBA10102 > JACQLT01. The sequence continues at coordinate 1,833 of JACPHF010000039.1, forward strand.
CTCCGATATCAATAAAGGTGTTGAGGGCGCCAATGAGAAGAAACTTTGCCGCCTGCAGCAAAGTTGGAATCGTTCCTGCGATCTTCGCCGCTATGATAATGCCGAGCACGGAAAGCACGGGGAACATCAGAAGCACGACGGGCAAAAACCAAACATCGATGCCGAGGTTCGCGGCAACGCTGAGAAAGAATATTGCGACAAGAAACCCCACGAGTGAAGCAAGGAGAACGTCTTTCTTCCCTATCATGCCAATTATTGTATCACAGAAATCCGATAATAAAAACAAAAGAACGAGTCGCATCTCGTCCTTGGAAAAGTGTGTGGCGCTGGGGCACCGGAAATGCATGATGGCGCACTCCGATGCCCCAGCCCTTGCTGGGCCGTTGCCTAGCGGTGGTTCACCATCGCTGGCTTAGGCCCGTC
>JACPHF010000008.1 GCA_016188735.1 Parcubacteria group bacterium
TCGGCGTATCATCTGTATCCAATCGGGCTGCGTTTGGAATTATTAAAAACCGGAAGAAGAAAAATATTTGAAGCGCTGCGCGAACAGGGTCTTGGCGTACAGGTGCACTATATGCCCCTGCACCTCCATCCGTTTTACAAAAAAACGTTCGGATACAAGAAGGGAGATTTTCCCAAAGCCGAGCGGTATTACGAGAGAACGATAAGTATTCCGCTTTTCCCCGGCATGACGCATGCCCAGGTGCGTTACGTGATAAAGACAGTCCGGGCCATCCTTTTATGATTTCTTTTTTGAAGCACATCGCAAGAAAATCAAAGAGATTGCGAGAACTTTGGCGAAAGGCCCGTTTTTTGAAAGAGCTGGCGTGGCACGACGTTAAGAATCCTCGCAAGACATTTTTGTTTTTTAAGGTTTTGCCGTATACCATGGTGAGCTACAAGTGTCTGGCAAACGCCTATGCGTTGGCGCAGAAGACAGAAGAGGAGAGGCTGCAGGGCGCATTTGTGGAATGCGGAGTGTGGAAGGGAGGAGCTGCCGCCGCGATGGCTTCTGCCGCTAACCCCGGGCGTCAGATTTGGCTGTTCGATTCTTTTGAGGGATTGCCAGAACCAACCTTGTATGACGGCGCAAGGGCCAAAGAGTACGCAGGCAACAAAACTTCAGGCACGCTTGCTTCAATTGGGAAGTGCGTGGGTCTTCTACGGGACGTTCAGCAACTTTTCTTTCGCGCATTGCGCCTGTCGGGGGATATCGTCCATATTGAGCAGGGCTGGTTTCAAGATACTCTGCCTGCCGCAAAAAAGCAGGTTGGCCCCATCGCATTGCTTCGCATGGATGCCGACTGGTACGAATCCACCCGATGCATTCTGGAAAACCTTTTTGACAGCGTGGTTCAGGGCGGCTATGTTATCATCGACGACTACTATTGTTGGGAGGGATGCAGAAGGGCGGTAGATGAATTTGTGCAAACCCGCAAGCTGAAGATTTCTATTGTTCCCATTGACAGAGATGGAGTATATTTTAAAAAACCGTAATAAGGCCTTGTGCATTATCCAGGCCCGCATGGGTTCTACCCGTTTACCCGGCAAGGTCATGATGAAGGTGCGAGGAATCCCTTTGCTTGCCTACCTGATTTCTCGCGTGAAGCAGTCCCGTTTGATCGACAAGATCGTGGTGGCAACCACAACCAACCCGGAAGACAAAGCGATCGTGCGTTTGTGCAGGAATCTTCGCATACCCTGTTTTCGAGGCTCCAGCGAGGACGTGCTTTCCAGATATGCCGCATGCGCAAAAGAATACCCGGAGTATGGAACAATCGTGAGAATCACAGGAGATTGCCCCCTGATTGATCCTGAAGTCATTGACCGAGTCATCGCCTGTTTTCAGGAAGGGAACTACGATTATGTAAGCAATGTGATAAAGCCCTCGTATCCGCACGGCATGGATACAGAAGTATTCTCAAGAAGAGTGCTTGAGCAAGCCGCGCTCCGGGCAAAACTTCCTTCGGAACGGGAACACGTGACTCCGTATATAACAAAGAGGCGGCAGTTCCGGAAGAAAAACATTGCGGCACCCGCGGATTTCTATTCCATACGCCTGACCGTGGATCATGTAGAAGATCTTGCGGTCGTCCGATTCGTCGCGGAGCACAGCACTATCAAGAATGGATACCTGCACTACGTTTCCCTGTTTGCCAAATATCCCCGGGCATGTATGCGGAACAGGCATCTAGAAAAATGAATCAGATTTCTATTGTGGGCCGCGCGGTCGGGGTCGGAGCTCCCGCTTTTATCATCGCCGAACTTTCAGGAAACCACCATCAGAAATACGAGGAGGCGGAAGCGCTCGTGCGCGCTGCTGCTGCGGCGGGGGCAGACGCCGTCAAACTTCAAACTTATACCCCGGACACCATTACGCTGAAGTCCGATAAAAAGTGGTTTTTAGTAAAAGGAAAAGATCAGCCGGACGAATGGAAAGGCAAAACCCTCTGGGATCTATACCAGCAGGCCTACACGCCCTGGGAATGGCAGCCGAAACTCAAGAAACTTGCGGATGAGCTTGGCATGGTTCTTTTTTCTTCCGCATTCGACTAAACCGCGGCTGATTTTCTTGAACGGGAAGTGAATCCTCCATGCTATAAGATCGCTTCTTATGAGGCGGTGCATATTCCGCTGATTCGCAGAGTGGCAAAAACCCGCAAACCCGTCATCATCTCCATTGGCTTTGCCTCTCAGGAGGAAGTCGAATTGGCGGTCAAGACATTGCGGGAAAACGGATGCCAGAACATTACAATGCTTCACTGCGTTACCGCGTACTCTGACAAACCTTCGTGGGAGAACACGAATCTTCGAACCATCGAAGACATCGCCAGGCGATTTGGAGTGGTCGCGGGATTTTCAGACAACAACGCTGGCATTGAGTTGCCGGTGCTGGCCGTGACTGTTGCGGGTGCCTCCGTGGTTGAAAAACACCTCACTTTGGATAGAAAGCTTGGCGGTCCTGACGCGCAGTTCTCTGTTGAACCAGACGAGTTCA
>JACPHF010000041.1 GCA_016188735.1 Parcubacteria group bacterium
AATTGTTTTTGAGCGTTTGGGGCAGAAAGAAAGCGTGCACCTGGCTTCCTGGCCAGAACCCAGCCGATCGTTTCTGGATTCCAAGCTGGAAACACAGATGGCTTCGCTTCGCGAGCTTGTGGCAAAGGCATTGGCGTTGAGAGCAAAAGCCGGCATCAAGGTGCGTCAGCCCCTCGGTCAGCTGAAAATACGAGGGAAGTCCTCTGACTATTCGGTTGAGATACTTGAAGTACTGAAAGAAGAGGTGAACGTGAAGAGCGTTGCATGCGATGCTTCAATGAAAGAGGAGATGGAGTTCGACTTTGTCATCACCCCCGAGCTTAAAGAGGAAGGCATGGTGAGGGACATTGTCCGCAGGATTCAGGAAATGCGCAAAGCGGCGCATCTCACGCCCACAGAGAAGATATTTCTGGCGTACGAAGGGGACATGGCGGGTCTGCTGCGCGCCAATGCGGCCGCTATCAAGAAAAGCGCCGGAGTGTCGGAAATGCGTGAGGGTCGAAGCAAAACAACGGTCGCAGAAGAACTTGTCTTGGAGGGCGGGAAATTGTGGATAGGAATACGCTTATGAGCAGCCGTTACTCCACCTTAGCCGTCATTCTGAAAACAGAAGCCAAGGGAGAATACGACCTGTGGTGCGTATGTTTCACGGAACGATTCGGCAAAATGCGTCTGCTCGCCAAGGGAGCTCGCAAATCGGCATCGAAGCTCCGGGCAGCGCTTCAGCCCCTCTCGCTTTCCCATATTGAGTTTGTGCAGGGGAAAATATGGAGGGTGGTGGATGTCATGCTTCAGAATCGGCATGAGGGTCTTCGCTCCGACGCAAAAAACCTGAGAAGCGCCCTTGCGATTGCCGCTCTATGCCGCCGTTTTACCGAAGAACAGGACGAAGTTCTCTGGAAACATTTGCTGGAGGCATTGGACATTCTCAATGCGTCAGAAGAACGCCCCTTCATGCCTTTCCTCGTCTATTATCATTTTCTCTGGAATCTTCTTTCACGCTGCGGGTATGCTTCCGCACCTCCTTCCCTTGCTGCGTCTTTGCTCACGGAGCCACTCTGGAAAATTAGAACCTTGATCTTGGGTACGCAGGAACAAAAAGAGCTTTCCCGGGTTTCGCGCACATACCTTGAACGCGCCATCGCCCTCACTTCATAGTAAAGATATATGCCAAAGAAGGTACTTATTGTGCTGGGAATAGCGGCTCTTCTCATGGGAGGGGTGTTGGCTTGGTATTGGCAAAGAAATGCGTACTCCCGCGAATACATGAAACTGGAGATTCTCGCCCCGGATGCCGCCGTTGGGGGAGAAGAGATTACGTATGTCGTGAAATACAAGAACAACAGCGATTTTTCCCTTGAGCAGCTCACCTTGGTGTTTGATTTTCCGGTGGGGTCCGTGGCAGCCGAAGGAAATCAGAGGCGCGTGACCAAGGAGCTTGGAGATATCTATCCCGGCCAGGAACAGACCGTTGAATTTAAAGGACGGCTGTTTGGGCGCCAGGGAGAACGAAAAGAAGCGAAGGCGTTGCTTTGGTACCGCCCCAGAAATATTTCTGCAAAGTACGAGGCGCAAACGAGCAGTGTCACCTTGCTTTCCTCGAGCCCGATACGATTGGAGTGGGACCTTCCGGGTTCTGCCGAAAACCTTAAAGAGTTTGATTTCTTTCTCACGTATGATTCATCTTCGGATTATCCGCTTTCCGATCTTCTTATAAAGGTGGAGTATCCCGAAGGATTTGAATTTGTTTCCTCCGTGCCCGCCTCCGTGGGTTCTAACGAATGGAATATCGGCCTCCTCAATAAAGGGCAGGGAGGGAAGATTGCGCTTCGGGGGCATCTGCAGGGAAATCTTGAAGAAGCAAAAACGTTTACGGCTACCATCGGAAGCTGGAAAGACGGAACCTTTCTCGTGCTCAAAGAATCGACAAAGGCCATTGAGGTTGCCGCCCCTCAGGTGCTCGTAACTCAGAAAGTGAACGGGTCTTCCGACTATGTGGCTTCTCCGGGAGATACGCTTCATTATGAAGTTTCATTCCGCAATTTATCGGACCAATCTCTCCAGAACCTCTCGCTTGTATCCACCCTTGAAGGACGGGCGCTCGATCTGTCTACCCTAAATGCTTCCCAGGGACGGGTTGGGCAGGGCGATGCTTCAATACTGTGGGATGGTTCGGCCGTTTCCCAGCTTCAATACCTGGGGCCGGGAGAAGAGGGCACGGTAGAGTTTTGGGTGGACGTGAAAGACGAATGGAGCAGGGTAAACTCGCGGGAAAAGAATTTCATTATTCGCAATACGGTGCTCGTTCAGAACACAAGGAACAGGTTTGACGTGAAGGTGAACACCCAGCTGGATTTGGAGCAAAAAGTGGTCCGCCAGCTGGCGGAAACATTTGAAAACACGGGCCCCAGTCCTCCTCAGGTCGGCATTCCGACCACCTATACGGTCGTCTGGCGCGCGGACAGCAGGTATAACGACGCAAGAAACGTGGTTGTAAAAGCGAGCCTGCCTTCTGAGGTGGAACCCACGGGAAAGCAAACGCCGCAATCGGCTCAGCTTTCCTACAATTCAGAAACCCGGGAAGTCGAATGGAGGGTGGGCGACGTTGCCGCGGGATCCGGCACGCAGGACGGAATCTCATCGGTCGCGTTTCAGATAAAATTCATTCCCGGTTTAGGTCAGCGAGGAACCGCTCCCCAGCTCGTGTATGAAGCAAAAGCCGAGGGAGAAGATGTGTTTACCTCGCGCCCGGTCTCAGTTACCGCCCCAGGTGTTTCAACCGACCTTCCCGTCCAGTAATCCTTGGCTCGGTTAAGTTATCAACAGCTTAACCGGGACAAGGATAAATGGTAGAGTGGGGTCATGGGAGCTTCGATGCAGGATATTGTTTCGCTTGCCAAGCGCCGGGGATTTATATTTCCCTCCTCTGAGATTTACGGAGGACTGGCAAATACGTGGGATTACGGCCCCCTTGGCGTTGAACTGAAGAACAACATTAAACAAGAATGGTGGAGACGGTTCGTGCATCGGCGCGCGGATATCATGGGCATTGACGCCGCATTGCTCATGAATCCCAGGGTATGGGAAGCGAGCGGCCACTTGAAGAACTTTCAGGATCCGCTTGTGGAATGTCGTATGTGCCATCGGCGATTTAGACCTGACGAAATAGGCGGTATTTCAGAAGAACGACCCGGATCATGGACAGTACCTCCATGTCCTAATTGTGGATTGAACGAGTGGACAGATGCAGTTCAATTCAATCTAATGCTCAAAACATTTCTCGGCTCTACCGAAGGCGCTGCCAACATAGTGTACTTTCGTCCAGAAACCGCGCAGGCGATGTTCGTGGATTTCAAAAACGTCATGGATACCATGCATCCCCGAGTGCCCTTCGGTTTGGCGCAGGTTGGAAAAGCGTTCCGCAACGAAATTACTCCCGGCAACTTCATTTTCCGCACCAGGGAATTTGAACAGATGGAGATTGAATACTTTGTGCGCGAGAAAGATTGGGAGGAGTATTTTGAACATTGGCTGGATGAGATAAAGCTGTGGCTCAAGGACCTCGGGGTTTCGGAAAAGAGACTTCATTACGTTGATATACCGGACGGAGAGCGCGCGCACTACTCAAAGCGGACCGTGGACATTGAATACGAGTATCCTTTTGGGCAGGAAGAACTATACGGCCTGGCATATCGGGGAGATTTCGACCTGCAGAATCACATGCGCGAAAGCAAGGTTGATTGCACGTATACGAA
>JACPHF010000040.1 GCA_016188735.1 Parcubacteria group bacterium
CACCTCTTTCATGTTTCCCCCCTCGTGTTTCTTCCCTCCGCGTGATTTCTTTTCCAGTTGGTAAAGATATTTTCCGTATTCTCCGAGCCTGCACACCGGGGGATCCATGTGCTCGGTTATCTGGATGAGGTCGAGTGAGCGTTCCTGGGCAAGCCTCAGGGCTTCCTGGATCGTTACAATTCCGACTTGTTTTCCCTCTTGATCAATGACCCTGACCTTGGGGCTCCGTATTTGGTTGTTTATGAATATTCGCTTTTGCAGATGTGTTGGTGGAGGTGGGGAGGATGAGCTCCCGTCCAGAAAAGTTTGGAACAGCGGTCTTCAAGCGTATCCCAATTGGTTGCTGTAAAGAAGGTGTGTATTGGGCAAAACCCTCCTCTAGAGGATTCTTTGAAGGTTTCGGCGGTTGCTTTGGAATCCGCAAAGCAGCACGCCTATCTCGATGAGTGACACCCGTTCTCTTTACCGAGAATCAAGAGACAGATGGCCTTCGAAATTACGCGAAGGCGTAAGCCCGTTGGGGCTCAAAAACGTTGGCATTTTTGTTGCCCCGGGAAGATTTTAACGAGCTTTTCCCGGGCAGCTCGGCTTGCACGCCACTCTTCTCTTCTCTGTCAAAGCAGGCACCCCCTCATAAGCTTCTTCGCATCTCTCGCTCTGCTTCCCGTTTTTTAATAATCTGCCGTTTGTCGCCCTTCTTGTGCTTTTTGGCGAGAGCGAATTCCAGCTTGATCTTGCCTTTCACAGTATACAGGCGAATCGGCAAAAAAGTCAACCCCTGATTTTCATAGCTCCCTATGATGTGGGAGATCTCGTGTTTCTGGAGCAGGAGCTTCCGTTGCCGCTCTTCCTGGTATCCCGGCGGAGCGTTTGTCGGTTGATAGGCCGGAATGGTAGCTCCGACCCAGAATAGTTCGCCGCGCTGGGCCACAACAAAGGAACCTTGCAGCTGCGCCCGCCCCAGTTTTATCGATTTCACCTCTTGTCCGTTCAAAACAATCCCTGCGTGAAAGCGTTCTTTTATGTCATAGTCATAAGCCGCCCTGCGGTTTTCTGCCACCACGTTCATGGTGGTTTCATTATACGGCCAAATGCGATACTATTGAAGCAATCATGATTGTAAAAGAACTGGAAAGGCTGGTGTTGGAAGCGGCAGAAAATCTTGGCGGAGTCCCTTTTTGAGCGATCACAACATGCGGAACACGGCGACTATTCCACCAACGTCGCTCTCGAGCTCGGCCAACTTCTCAAGCGCGCGACCCGCGAAGTGGCAGAATCCATGGTTTCCGCCATGCGTTCCAAGGTTGATGCAAAGGGCTTGATCGAGAAGATCGAGGTTGCGGGACCAGGATTCATCAATTTCTTTTTGAGCAAAGAATATTTGTTCAGCGAACTCAACGAAGTATTAAAAAAGAAAGAAGCATACGCAAGAGGCTCTAGCTGGAAAGGGAAAAGGGTCATGGTGGAGTTCACCGACCCGAATCCTTTCAAAGAGTTTCACGTCGGCCATCTCTACAGCAATATCGTGGGGGAGTCGCTCTGCCGTCTTTTTGAGACCCAGGGAGCCCAGGTGCGGCGCGTGAACTATCAGGGAGACGTAGGGCTGCACGTGGCAAAGGCAATCTGGGGCATGCAGCGGCAGGGAATTCCCATGCAAGAACTGGAGAAAAAAACACTGCCAGAGAGAATGAGATTTCTGGGCCGGTCGTATGCGGCAGGAAGCGCGGCATACGGAGAACTCGAAGAAGCAAGGCGCGACATCGAAGCCCTCAACGCAAAGATCTTTGCGCAGGACGCGTCCGTACGAGAGATGTATGAAAAAGGAAAGAAGTGGAGCCTTGAATATTTCGAGACCATGTATAAGAGATTGGGGACCAAGTTCTCCACCTACTACTTCGAGAGCCAGGTTGGGAAGATCGGCCTCGGCATCGTGGAAGAGGGATTGAAGAAAGGAATCTTTGAGAGAAGCCAGGGAGCCATTGTGTTCCCCGGGGAGAAATACGGACTGCACACGAGAGTATTCGTGTCAGCGCAGGGACTCCCTACCTATGAGGCAAAAGAGCTCGGCTTGGCTCCCACCAAATACAGGGATTTCAAATACGATCTCTCCGTTATCGTTACCGGGAGCGAAGTCATCGAGTATTTCAGGGTTCTTCTGAAGGTTTTGGAACAGATATATCCTAACCTGGCTCAAAAGACCCGCCACATCGCCCACGGCATGGTTCGTCTGCCCGAGGGTAAAATATCCAGCAGGACAGGCAATCTTATAACGGCAGAAGAAATGATAGAAGGGGTAAAGAGCAGGGTTTCCCGACTCGTGAACTCGCTGGGGAGCAAGATTCAAGAGCAAGAAAAAGAAGCCGCCGAAGAAAACATAACCCTGGGAGCTATTAAGTACTCATTTTTGAAGGGGAACCTGGGCAAGGATATCATCTTTGATGTTGAAAAATCTCTGAGCCTGGACGGAGACAGCGGTCCATATCTTCAATACGCCTATGCGAGATGCAAGAGCATCCTCGGCCGAGTATCCTTACCGAGATTAAGTCTGAAACTTAACGAGATTAAGTTTACACAAGAGGAGATGGATATTTTACGGTATATTCAGAAGTTCCCCGAGATTGTGCAGGAGGCCGCAGAAAAACTTGCCCCGAACGCCATCGCGAACTTTGCGCTTGGCCTCGCCCAGAAATATAACTTTTTCTACAATACTCATCCTGTGCTCAAGGCCGAAACTCCTCAGACGGTTGAGTTTCGCCTCTGCCTCACGGCGGCCGTTGCCCAGCTTCTCCAAAACAGCCTGTTTCTCCTCGGTGTCAAAACCCCCGAGCGCATGTAATTCTAAATTGAAAATACGGGGAGATAATGATAGATTGGGGAATATGGATTTGAATTTTCCCAAGCTGGAAGAGCGGGTATTGGAGAGATGGAAAAAGGAAAAAACCTTTGAGCAATCTCTAAAGCTACGAAAAGGAGCACGCCGCTTCATTTTCTACGAAGGTCCTCCAACGGCAAACGCGGGGCCCGGCATTCACCACGTGCTCACGCGCGTTTTTAAAGACGTCACGTGTCGTTATAAAACCATGCGGGGGTTTTTTGTTCCGCGCAGGGCAGGATGGGACACGCATGGTTTGCCGGTGGAACTGCAGATTGAAAAGAAACTTGGACTGAAGTCCAAGAAGGACATTGAACGATACGGCGTCGCAAAGTTTAACGCGGAATGCAAGCGGTCGGTCTGGGAATTCAAGAAAGATTGGGAGGCGTTGACCTGGCGCGTGGGATTCTGGCTGGATACCGGGAATCCCTATATCACCTATTCCAAAGAGTATATTGAAACGCTCTGGCGCATCATTAAAGAATTTTCTCGGAGAAAACTCCTCTATAAAGGTTTTAAGATTGTGCCGTACTGCACTCGATGCGGAACCGCGCTTTCTTCTCATGAGCTTGCCCAGGGCTACCAGCAGGTAAGGGAACGATCGGTATACGTAAAGTTCAAGCTGAGGAGCGGCCAATCATTGGGCGCCGCCACCGTTCCAGAGAATACCTATATTCTTGCCTGGACAACCACTCCGTGGACCCTTCTGGGAAATGTTGCCCTGGCCGTCGGAAAAGATATTGAATATGAAATGTGGAAATCCGGCAAAGAACATCTGATTCTTGCGGCCGAACGCAGGGAAAACATGGGAATGAGCGGCAAGCCGGAGGCAATGCTTCCCGGCAAGAGTTTGGTCGGTCTTGCATACGAACCCTTATTTAACGTTAAAGAATTAAAATCCGACAAATCACACAAGGTTTATGATGCTGATTTTGTTTCAACCCAAGACGGCACGGGAGTGGTCCATACCGCGGTCATGTACGGAGAGGACGACTATAATCTCGGAACGAAAATTGGTCTGCCTAAATTTCATACCGTTGACGAGCAGGGTAAGTTTGTCCATGCGGGACATGGGCTGGATGGTATGTACGTAAAAGATAAAAAAACCGAAGATTTAATTCTGGAAATTTTAGAAAAGAACGGCAACCTGCTTAAAACCGAAGAGTACGAACACGAGTATCCGTTTTGCTGGCGATGCTCCACTCCTCTGCTGTACTACGCGAAGGAAAGCTGGTTTGTGAATATGAAGAAGGTGAAAAAGAGCCTTTTGGCGAATAACGGAACAATTCATTGGATCCCCGAACACATAAAGAATGGAAGAATGGGAGAGTGGCTCAAAGAGGTAAAAGACTGGGCGTTTTCCAGGGAACGCTATTGGGGTACTCCGCTCCCCGTCTGGGAATGCCAGTCGTGCAAGGAGCATACGGTAATAGGCTCCGTAAAAGAACTGGCTTCTCGGCGATTTTCTTCCAATTCTTACATCCTGATGCGCCACGGCCACTCGGAACGCCAGCTTACCGACATTATGTCCTGCTGGCCGGAGAAAAAACCCCTGGCACTTACCCCGAAAGGAAGCCGGCAGGTTGAAAAAAGAGCCAAAGAACTGAAGAGACGGAAGGTTGATCTCATTTTCACCTCGGACCTTCTGCGCACCAGGCAGACCGCAGAGATTGTGGGGAAGATCGTCGGGGTAAAACCAAAGATCGCAACAGAGCTCCGCGAAGTGGATGTCGGCACGCTGAATGGAAAACACGTGACCGAACTTGGAAAGGTATGGGGAAGGCCGGGAGAAACCCAAAATGAACACTACAGGAGGAGGTTTGACGATCCCATGCCGGGCGGGGAGAGTTGGCGCGACATACAGGAACGCACCTATGATTTCATTCTCCGGCTTGAAAAACAATATAAGAGGAAGCACATACTTCTCGTCGGTCATGAGCTCCCGCTTCGCCTACTGGAGGCAACCATGAAAGGCTTCACTCGCGATGAAATCATCGCGTGGCGCAGAAAAAAAGAATGGGGAGTCGGAGAGGCGCATTCCGTTTCGTTTACTCGTCTTCCCCTGGATGACCGCATGGAGGTAAATCTGCATCGTCCGTTCGTGGATGACAGCTGGTTTTTCTGCGACACATGCTCCGCCAGAGGCGGAAAAGGAAAGATGGTCAAGGTGAAAGAAGTGGTGGACGTATGGTTTGATTCCGGAGCCATGCCCTTCGCCAGCGTCCAATCTCAAACACTGAGAGCGCCGAAGGAATTTCCGGCAGATTATATCGTAGAAGGCATTGATCAGACACGGGGGTGGTTCTACACCCTGCTTGCCGTGGCCACGCTTTTGGGCTTTAAGGCTCCCTATAAAAACGTCATTGCTCTCGGCCATGTCCTGGATGAAAAAGGCGAAAAGATGTCCAAGTCCAAGGGAAACATCGTAAACCCCTGGGAGATCGTGAACGCGTACGGGGCCGACGCAGTCAGATGGTACTTCTTTACCATAAACCATCCGGGAGACCCAAAATTATTCAGCAAAAAGCACATCGAAGGATCAATCAGGAAATTCCTGCTTCCCCTGTGGAACTCCCTTGTGTTCTACGAGACATACGGAGCAAAATCGCAGAAGTCCACATCAGAACCCCCAAAGGCAGAACATATTTTAGACAGATGGATTCTTTCCCGTCTGTCCTTTCTTGCGGCAGACATGAAGTCATCCATGGATGCGTACGACATTACCGGAGCCGGCCGCGCCCTGGAACGTTTCGTAGGCGAAGATCTTTCTCAGTGGTATATCCGCAGATCAAGAACGAGATTTTCTCCCCGCTCTAAAAAAGAACTTCTTAAGGTTTCCGGAGTGCTTCGATTTGTGCTGGAAAACGTAAGCCGCCTGGCGGCTCCGTTTATCCCATTCTTGAGCGAAATTGTTTTTGAGCGTTTGGGGCAGAAAGAAAGCGTGCACCTGGCTTCCTGGCCAGAACCCAGCCGATCGTTTCTGGATTCCAAGTTGGAAACACAGATGGTTCAGCTTCGCGAGCTTGTGGCAAAGGCATTGGCATTGAGAGCAAAAGCCGGCATCAAGGTGCGCCAACCTCTCGCTTCGCTCAAATTTTCAATTTCTAATTTTCAATTTTCAACAGAGCTTCTCAACCTCATCAAGGAGGAAGTGAACGTGAAAGATGTGATTTTTGAGAAA
>JACPHF010000042.1 GCA_016188735.1 Parcubacteria group bacterium
GAAGGCGGAGCAGGCCCTGAAACACATTCAGGATACCGCTTCCAGCCTGGACGGCTTGGAAGTGGTCATTTCGGTAAAGGTGGGGGATGAGGGCCAGCTCTTTGAGCATATTACGAACCAGAAGATCGCAGAGCGCCTCAAGGAAATGGGGCTGGAGGTGAAAAAAACCCAGGTTCAGCTGGAGTCGCCCATCACGGAGCTGGGAGAATTTCCGGTGAATGTGCGCTTTGATCACAACTTGGAAGCCGAGCTCAGGGTTATTGTCAACGAGGTACAAGAATGAAGACCAGGTACATATTTGTCGCGGGAGGCGTGATGTCGTCGGTCGGGAAAGGCGTGGCCGTGTCTTCCATCGCCAAGATTCTGAAGAGCAAGGGATTCCGTGTTTCCGCGGTCAAGATAGCCCCGTATATCAACGTGGATGCCGGCACCATGAATCCCTTAGAGCACGGGGAAGTGTTTGTTACTCGGGACGGCACGGAGTCGGACCAGGACATCGGAAACTACGAGCGTTTCCTGGATCAAAACTTCAGTTCGCAGAACTATATCACCACGGGCAGGGTGTATCTGGCGGTCATTAACCGGGAACGCAATCTTGGCTATGAAGGAAGATGCGTTGAAGTCGTTCCCGATATTCCCGAAGAAGTCATTTCCCGCATCCAGGGAGTTTCCAGGAAAGAGCGTCCCGATTTTTTGATTGTGGAAATCGGAGGAACGGCAGGAGAATATCAGAACCTGCTGTTTTTGGAAGCCGTCCGCATGATGAAGTTGAAGCATCAGAAAGACGTGGTGTTCGTGCTCGTAAGCTACCTGCCGATTCCCGCGATGGTTGGAGAAATGAAAACAAAGCCAACGCAGTCGGCGGTGCGCAGCCTGAACGAAGCCGGAATCCAGCCCGATATCATCATCGCTCGTTCCGAACGCCTCGTGGACAAGCCCAGAAAGCGAAAAATCTCGGTTTCCTGCGGCGTGCAGGAAGAAGACGCCGTTAAACTTTGAAAAAGAGAATCTGGGCAACAAGATCCTCAAGAAATTCGGCGTGCGGCCGCGTCAAAGCAGGCTTGCCGACTGGCAAGGTTTTATGAACAGGATTGCCAGAAAGAAGAAGCCGGTGCGCATCGGCATCGTGGGAAAATACTTCGGGACCGGAGATTTCACGCTTATGGATTCGTATATTTCGGTCATTGAATCCATCAAGCATGCGTCCTGGGCGCACAACAGGGAACCCGTCATTACCTGGCTGTCCGCGGAGGCATACGAAAAGAATCGCGGATCCCTGGAAGAGCTCAGGCAGTTTGACGGCATCATCGTGCCCGGAGGTTTCGGGACGCGGGGAGTCGAGGGCAAGATTCGCGTCATTGAATTCTGCAGGACGCGCAAGATTCCGTACTTTGGACTGTGCTTTGGCATGCAGCTTGCCGTCATTGAGTTTTTGAGGAATGTCTGCAAGGTTCAAGGAGCCACGTCCCGCGAGTTTGACGCAAAGGCAAAGCACGCCGTGATTGACGTTATGCCAGAGCAGCAGGCGCTTTTGAAAGAACGGCATTACGGAGGAACCATGCGCCTGGGTTCTTACGCATGTACGCTGAAGCAGGGGACCATTGCCTGGAAGGCGTACGGCCAGCGCTCCGTTTCAGAACGCCACCGCCACCGCTACGAGGTGAACAACGAATACCTGAAGCAGCTTGAGAAACACGGCATGGTGATGTCGGGCATAAATCCCGAGCGGAACCTCGTTGAGATCGCCGAATTAAAAAACCATCCCTTCTTTTTAGGGACGCAGTTTCATCCGGAGTTTCAATCGAGGCCGTTGCGTCCTCATCCGCTTTTCCTCCAGTTTATCGCGGCCTGCATTAAAGCACGTTGACCATTTTGGCAATACGATGAGAGCCGTCAAACCGCTGTTTGCGCTTCGTGGTAAAGGAAACCACCCCTTCTTTCATGGAATAGAGCGTATCGTCTTTGCCCCGCTTCACGTTTTTGCCCGGGAACCACTTGGTGCCCCGCTGGCGCACCAAAATCTGGCCCGGCCGGGCCTTCTGTCCGTTGGAAAGCTTGATCCCAAGGTACTTGGGTTGGGAATGTCTTCCTAATCGCGTAGAACCTGCAGATTTTGTAGTAGCCATTGCATGTTTACAGTAGCAAAACTGAAAGGGTTTGTCAAAACCTATCGATCTGATATAATTTTGGGAATCGGGGTGTTCCTGGTGTCGCTCCTTTCCTTTGGAATCGGGTACATGACGGCACGGGAACAGCTGAAAGAACCCCTCCGCATAGAACAGCAGCAACCATGACGAATAATCAGAAAAGCGATATACCGCGCCATATTGTCGTATTCCCCGACGGCAACCGCAGATGGGCGAAAGAACAGGGACTCGATACCCTGGAGGGCCACAAGGCAGGGTACGAGAACCTGCTGAGGTTCCGGGAATGGTGTCAGGCGCGGGGGGTTCAGGCATTGACCGCCTTTGGATTTTCTACCGAGAATTGGAATCGGACCGAGCGCGAGGTCTCCTACTTGATGCGTTTGGGTGATCGGCCAGAACGCCCGGCTTCCGGAATCTTTGCAGAAGGTTATTGCCGAAGTAGAAGAAGGCACAAAAGACAATACGAAGTTTTTTTTGAATCTCGGCATCAGCTACGGGGGAAGATGGGACATCGTGCAGGCGACCCAGCGCATCATCAAAGAAGGCATTGCCCCAGAGCAGGTGACGGAAGATTTGTTCGCCTCGTATCTTTCCACCGCGGGATTGCCCGAGCCCGATCTTGTCATTCGGGCGGGAGGAGAACACAGGTTTTCCAACTTCGTCTTGTGGCAGGCGGCGTATGCAGAACTCTTTTTCGTCCCAAAATACTGGCCCGCCTTTACGGAGCAAGATTTTGATGAAGTACTGCGGGAATACGCGCACAGAAACAGGCGCTTTGGGAAATAGCGTATGAAAATAATCGGATTCTTGTTCGCCATTGGTCTCATCGTTTCCGGGGCAACGTTGTTTCTGGAAGGAAGGATTCCGTTTCTTCCCTTTGAGCATCGGCTGGAACAGATCGGAGCCCGCGATTTTAAACTTCCGGAAAGTTGGCAGGAGATTGCGCTTCCCCCGCCCCTCCGCGGGAGCGTGGAACCCGAAATTTCGACTCTTTCGCAGTCGGGAATTTTCTTTTGGACGAATGAACATCGGAAAATCAACGGGCTGGCGGCGTTAGAATCAAACGCGGTGCTTGACGAAGCGGCCAAGGCAAAACTCGGCGATATGTTCGAGTATCAGTATTTTGCCCATGTTTCTCCCGCCGGCCGGGGGGTCGGAGACTGGGGTGGGGATCAGCAATACGAATTCATCACCATAGGGGAGAATCTGGCCCTGGGGAATTATAAAGACGACAAGGCGTTGGTGCAGGCGTGGATGGACAGCCCCGGGCACAGGGCCAATATTTTGAATACAAAATACCGGGAAATCGGCATTGCGGCGGGACGGGGAGCATACGAGGGGCAGCAGACCTGGCTGGCGGTGCAGATCTTCGGGCTTCCGCTTACGGTATGTCCTTTCGCGGGAAGCGAACTGCGTTCCGAGATTGAAAAACAAAAAACAAAACTCGATCCGTGGGGAGCAGATCTGGACGCCCAATATCAGGAACTTAAGAAATCCGGTTCCAGGCGGGATCCGGAATATGTCCAGGAGGTGCAGGATTACAATGCGTCCGCGGATGCGTATAACAAGGCGGTAGCCGACATGAAGGCAATGATTGAACGGTATAACGCGCAGCTCAAAGAACAGCAGGCATGCCTGGCCGAATTCGATGCCTGATCAATGGAAAGAAAAGCTGAGCAAGGAGCAGTACCATGTGATGCGGGAGCAGGGGACAGAAGCTCCATTTTCCGGAAAGCATTGGGATTCGCATGAGAAGGGAATGTTCGTGTGTTCGGCGTGCGGAGCTGAATTGTTTTCTTCTGACACGAAG
>JACPHF010000043.1 GCA_016188735.1 Parcubacteria group bacterium
ACGGCAGCGCGTGGCCAACACGCTGAAACAGCAGGGCACGGCAGCGGTAATCGAATTCCGCGATCGTTGCCCCCGCTGTTCTCCGGCTTCCGGAGAAAGTCCGGGAGCGGTCAAGATACGGAGACACAAGATCTCCGCGTAACAAGGGCTCTTTACGGAAACGTGGGAGCCCTTTTCTTTTCCAACATTCAAAAAAATTGCTACAATATCTTAATGGCAAAGTTCGTTCATCTGCATACTCACTCTCACTATTCTCTCTTAGACGGGTTGTCAAAAATCGACCCGTTGCTGGATCGCGTCAAAGAACTTGGCATGGATGCCATTGCTCTCACCGATCACGGCAACGTGTACGGAGCAATAGAGTTGTTCAAAAAAGCAAAGGCAAGGGGGATAAAATCCATCATCGGAGCCGAAATATACGTTGCCTTTGAGGGCATGCGGCAGGAACGTCCCGGAATTGACGATACCAGGTATCACCTGGTGCTTCTCGTAAAAAACCAGGAGGGATACGAGAACCTTGTAAAGATTCTTACCGCAGCGCATCTGGAGGGCTACTATTATAAACCACGCGTTGACGAAGAGTTTCTGGCTCAGCACGCACGGGGCCTCATTGCGCTTTCCGCATGCCTGACCGGCAAGATCCCCCGCCTTATCACAGCCGGCAAGCTACGGGAAGCGAAGGAAGCTGCGCTGCGCTATCAAGAAATATTCGGACCGGGCAACTTCTATCTGGAGCTTCAGCGCCATCCCCACATTGCAGAACAGGAAACAGCGAACAAAGGATTGCTGAAAATCTCCCAGGAGACCGGCATTCCCCTGGTCGCCACGGCAGATTCCCACTACCTGCGGCCCGAAGACGCGGAAGCCCAGGACATCCTCATGCTTATCAATACAGGCGCCAGGGCAGACGATTCGGAGCGCCTCACGCTCAAATCAGACGATTTTTCATTGAAATCTTCGGAAGACATGGCCGAACTCTTCAAGGATATTCCGGAAGCCGTTGCAAATACCCAGGTCATAGCGAACGCGTGCTCGTTTGAGTTTTCCCTGGGCAAAACATTGCTGCCCAGTTTTCCCCTTCCCGCAGACAAGAACCCAAATCAGTATCTGAGAGAGCTTTGCGAAGCGGGGCTCGAACAAAAAGGGCTGGAGAACTCAAAAGAAGCCAGGGAACGCATGGAGTACGAGCTGGGAGTCATTGGGGAGACCGGATTCGCTTCATATTTCCTCATCGTGCAGGACTTCGTGAACTGGGCGAAGAGCACTCATATCGTAGTGGGGCCAGGTAGGGGTTCTGTCGGAGGATCTCTCGTCGCATACCTGCTGAACATTACCGGCATCGACCCCATCAAGTACAATCTCTTGTTCGAGCGATTCTTGAACCCGGAGCGCATTTCCATGCCGGACATCGACCTTGACTTCGCGGATCACAGGCGCGACGAAGTCATCGCATACGTCGCCAAGAAATACGGGAGCGACCGGGTTGCCCAGATCATCACCTTTGGAACCATGGCTTCGCGCGCCGTCATACGCGACGTGGGCAGGGCCCTTGGATACGAATACGGGTACTGCGACAGGATCGCAAAAATGATTCCGTTCGGCCACACGCTTCAGGAAACCCTCAAGCGCGTGCCCGAGTTCAAGGAACTCTATGAAACCGATGGCCGCGGCCGCCGCCTCATAGACCTTGGCAAAAAACTGGAAGGAGTGGCCAGGCACGCCTCAACGCATGCGTGCGGAGTCGTCATTTCGGCGGAACCCCTGAGCAATCTCGTGCCCTTGCAGCATCCCACGCAGAACGACCAGACCATCGTGACGCAGTATGAAATGCACAGCATTGAAGATCTGGGACTGCTCAAATTCGACTTCCTGGGTCTCAAAAATCTCAGCATCATTGAAGACACGCTCAAACGCATCTACGCCATCCACGGCAAAAACATAGACATCGAGCGGATTCCCCTGAACGACCAGAAGGTGTTCCAACTGTTCAGACAGGCGAACACCGTAGGAATCTTCCAAGTGGAGAGTGATGGAATGCGTAGATATCTTAAAGAGCTCAAGCCAACCGAGCTTGAAGACATCATCGCAATGATTGCCCTGTATCGACCGGGCCCCATGGAGCTTATCCCCGAATACATCGCGCGAAAACAAGGGAAAAAATCAATTGAATATCTCCATGAAAAACTCAAACCAATCTTGAAAGACACCCAGGGCATCTGCATTTATCAAGAACAGCTCATGCGCATTGCCAGGGACCTTGCGGGTTTTTCTCTCGCGGAAGCCGACGTATTGAGAAAAGCCGTGGGGAAAAAGATCGAAAGTCTGCTCCTTGAGCAGAAAGAGAAATTCATACAGGGCATGATCAATCAAGGGATCGACAAGCGAATTGCCCAAAAAATCTGGGAGTGGGTGCTGCCCTTCGCAAGGTACGGATTCAACCGCGCGCACTCGGCCGCCTATGCCTTAATCTCGTACCAGACCGCCTGGCTCAAGGCGCATTATCCGGTAGAGTTCATGTCCACGCTGCTCACCGCGGAGCGAAACGACGTGGAGCGCATGTCTTCTCTCATTGATCAGACCCGCAAGATGGGAATCGACGTGTTGCCTCCCGATCTGAACGAAAGCTTCAGCTTTTTCTCGGTTGTACCCAAGAAAAACCAGATCCGCTTCGGATTGGCGGCAATCAAAAACGTGGGAGAAGGAATTGCCGAAACCATCATTGCGGAGCGCAAAACGGGAGGTCCTTTTGCCTCCATGAATGATTTCATTTCCCGGGTAAAGTCGAAAGACCTGAACAAAAAGTCCCTTGAAAGCATGATCAAGGCCGGGGTGTTTGACCAGTTCGCGGAACGCAACCGGCTTCTTTCGAATATTGACGTGCTTCTTGATGTTTCACGCGAATCCCAAAGGGCGCGCATGATGGGACAGCGCGGGCTTTTTGACGCCCAGCCCACCGGCAACTCCATATCCCTGCAGCTCAAGGAGGCTCCTTTGGCAAACGAACGCGACCTGCTCCTTTGGGAAAAAGAACTGCTCGGACTGTACGTGAGCTCCCACCCCTTAAAAAAGGTGCAGAATATTTTAAAGCGGAGGGCGCTGTCCATCGCACTCCTTGAAGAGCGGCAAGGAAGGGGGCAGCGCATACGCATCGGAGGCATCATTTCTTCCATGAAAAAAATCCTCACGAAGTCCGGAAAACCCATGATGTTTCTGAATCTCGAAGATTTGACGGATAAGATTGAAGTGGTGATATTCCCCTCCATCCTGGATCGGTACCCCGGACTCCTTAGGGAAAACAAGATTGTGCTGGTGGAAGGCAGAATGGACAGAAAGATGGGAGAGCCAAAGTTCATCTGCGAAGGATTAGAAGAAATCCTTGAAATCTGATACAATCAGCTTATATGGAAAAATTGGACGTTCTTGAACGTATCAGGCACTCTTGCGCCCACGTGCTGGCCCAGGCGGTATTGAAATTCTACCCAAGTGCCCGGCTCGGCATCGGACCTGCCATCGAAAACGGATTCTACTACGACTTCGGGAAAATATCCCTTACGGAGCAGGATTTGTTTCGCATTGAAAAAGAGATGCGGAATATCGCCTCAAAGAACCTTCCATTCAAGAAGGAGCTTTGGACCCAAAGCAGGGCAAAGACATATTTTCAAAAGCAGAAACAGCCATTCAAACTTGAACTCATCAAAGATCTTAAAAAAAGCAGGGTTGGCATGGTCTCGACCGGAAACGCGTTCCTTGACCTGTGCCGCGGAGGGCACGTGAAGAATACAAGCGAGCTTCCCTTGGACGCGTTCAAGCTCACCAAGGTTGCGGGCGCCTACTGGAAGGGAGACGAGAAACGAGAGCAGCTCATGCGCATTTACGGAGTTGCTTTTCGCACAAAGAAAGAAATGACGGACTACCTCGCAATGCTTGAGGAAGCAAAGAAGCGCGACCACCGCAAGCTCGGCCAGGAGCTTGATCTTTTTACTTTTTCAGAGCTCGTGGGACCCGGTCTTCCCTTATGGACGCCAAAGGGAACCGTGATACGAGAGGAATTGGAAAAATTTGCCAAAGAAACCGAAGCGAAATGGGGCTACAAAAGAATCGCCACTCCTCATATCGGCAAGGAAGAGCTTTTCAAAACCTCCGGCCATCTTCCGTACTACAAAGATGACATGTTCCCCGGTATGGATATTCAGGATAATGAGGGAGTAAAGACCAATAGATACTATCTGAAAGCCATGAATTGCCCCATAACCATGGCGATGTTCGGACAAAAACCCCATTCGTATCGTGAATTCCCCGTCCGGCTTGCCGAGTATGGAACCGTATACCGATACGAACGGGCGGGTGTTCTGACAGGACTCTTGCGCCTCCGCGGATTTACGCAAAACGATGCTCATATTTTTTGCCGAGAGGATCAGCTCGAGGAAGAGTTCGTCCGGGTGATGAAACTCCACGAATATTATTACCGCGACGTATTCGGCTTGAAAGATTACTACGTGCGGCTTTCGCTGCGCGACAAAACAAAAAAAGACAAGTTCGGCGGGAATGATTTAATATGGAAGAAAGCAGAATCCATAATCCGTTCGGCAAT
>JACPHF010000044.1 GCA_016188735.1 Parcubacteria group bacterium
ACGATGTGTCCTCCGGTTCCTCCTCCGGCGAGCAAGATTTTCATGTTCGTTCTTTTGATACGTTAAGTAATATTCCCATGCCGATAAGTTCGCAGACCAGGGCCGATCCCCCGTAGCTCAGAAAGGGCAAGGGAATGCCGGTGAGCGGAAGAATGCCGGTCAGGGCTCCGATGTTCACGAATGCCTGTATGGAAATCCAGGAGACGACGCCAATGGCGAGAAGCTTCGGGAAATTGTCCTCAACCCTGGATGCCACGGCATAGCCGCGCAGGGCGAAGAAAAGAAACAGCACGACGAGAAGCGAGGCTCCTATGAACCCGGCTTCTTCTGAGAATACCGCAAATATGGAGTCTGACATAGGCTGCGGAAGAAAGCCGAATTTCTGGACGCTCAGCCCGAGCCCTCTTCCGAACAGTCCTCCCGATCCAATGGAGATGAGCGCCTGTTTGATTTGGTATCCGCTTCGCAGGGGATCCAGCGAAGGATCAAGGAATACCTGGAGGCGGGCCAGCCGGTACGGGGCAAGTTTGATGAGAAGGAGAATTGCCGCTATTCCGGCTCCCCCCAGCGCAAGAATGTGCCAGAACGGGGTTTTTGCCGAGAAATACATGATGCCGGCAATCGCGGTAAGGACGATCAGGGTACCGATGTCTGGCTGGGCTATGAGAAGAAATCCCACCGCTGCCAGGATAATCAAGAAGGGACCAAGCATCTGCCAGCTCTTTTTTTGCGTTCCTCCAGCCGCGCTTCGCGTAGCGATGCGGCCGGGCCTGGAATCCAGCCAGGCCGCAAGATATACGATAAAGGCAAGCTTGAGCAGTTCTGAAGGCTGGAATGAAAATGGACCCAGGAACAGCCACCTCGTAGCTCCCCCGCTCGATCCTCCGATAACGGGGAGAAACACCGCTCCCATGGCGGCCAGACTGATCAAGAGAAGCAGCGGACTTTTCTCTTTCAAAAACCTCAGGGGAAGCGCGTAGGCAATGATTCCCAGGATCAGTCCCGGCAAAAGACCGAAAAGCAGCTGGTGGTTCAGGAAGAATAGCGTGCTTCCCGTCTTTGCGCGCGAAAAAGAAGCAGAAACACTCGCCAGAACGAGAATTCCAACGAAGACAAGGATAAGAATGATCACGATCAGGGCAAGATCGGGTTTACGCGTTTTTCTTGGCATGGTGTAAGACATACTGCTTAAACTGATCTCCCCGCTCCTTGAAATTCTTGAACATGTTAAAGGAAGCCGCCGCCGGTGAAAGCAGGCATATTTTCCCTTTCGGAGTATAGGTATAGCTCAGGCGCACCGCTTCTTTCATATTGGAAATCATGCGGTGCGGAATATTTTTTTTTATGCCCCGCAGGATTTTCTTGCCGGTATCCGGAAACAGAATGAGAAAATCAACGCCGCTTTTTTCAATCTCACGGCTAAGTTCTCGGTACGACAATCCCCTATCAAGGCCTCCCGCGATAAGGGTATGCACGCGAGAACCCAAGGTTTTGAGGGCCGCCATGGTTGACGCGGGATTTGTCGAAGCGGAATCGTTCACAAACGTGATGCCTTGAAATGTTCCAACCGGTTCCAAGCGGTGCGAGAGCGGCTTGAACTTCCTGATGGCGGTTTCCACTTTCGCCTTCTTAATGCCAAGCAGCTTGCCGACGATAACCGCGGGTTCCGCAGCCGCAACCCACGCTATTCCAGACCGAGATTTTTCTACCCTTTTCTTTTTGGTAAACGGAATCTTCCTACCCTTGGAAAGCCGGGCAATGCCTGCCGCGTATCTGTTCTGCGCGTCGTATATGACGAAATCCCCCTTTTTTTGGAATCGTGAAATATTTGATTTTGCTTTCAGATACTCTTTCAGGGTTCCGTGGTGATCCAAATGCTCCGGGAATATATTGAGGACTATTGCGATATGCGGACTTTGCTTGAGACCTGTCAGCTGATAACTCGAGAGTTCATATACAAAGACGTCCCCCCTTTTCGCTTTCTGCAGCAGGGAGAGCGAGGGATTCTCGATATTGCCCACCAGGTACGCGCGCTTTCCCCCTTGTTTGAGCGCGCCGTATATGAGAGAGGACGTCGTGCTTTTGCCTTTTGTTCCGGTGATGCCAATGATTGTCCCGGGACAGTTGGCAAAGAAAAGAGCGGTCTGCGACGTGATCCTTTGGTTTTTCCGCAGGTACGGTTTTATCCTTGAGAGCGGAATGCCCGGAGATCGCACCACAACGTCATACGTTGGGATTGCCTTGAGATA
>JACPHF010000051.1 GCA_016188735.1 Parcubacteria group bacterium
AAGACGAGCAATTGCTCACGGCATACCTGGCGGGAGAAGAACTCGAGGTTGAGGACATCAAGCGGGTTATCCGCAAGGGAACACTGGCGGGAACGCTGGTTCCGGTGTTCTGCGGTTCATCCTTGAAAAACAAGGGAGTGCAGCTGGTGCTGGACGGAGTTGCCGACTATCTTCCAAGTCCTGCCGACCTTCCGCCGGTCAAGGGCACGGATCCAAAAACCGGAGAAGAAGTAGAGCGCAAACCCCTGGATGAAGAGCCGTTCTCGGCCCTGGCATTTAAGGTTGCTTCCGATCCCTACGTGGGTACGCTTACGTACTTCAGGGTATATTCGGGCACGCTCAAGAAAGGTTCATACGTTTTGAATACCGCTACCCAGGAGAAAGAACGCATCAGCAGAATATTGCGCATGCATGCCGCGGCGCGCGAAGAAGTGGAAGAACTCTATGCGGGAGACATTGCGGGCACCATTGGCTTGAAGAATACGTCCACGGGACACACGCTCTGCGACGAATCGGCCCCGCTGCTTCTGGAAAAGATTTTCTTCCCCGAGCCCGTGATCTCCATTCGCATCGAGCCCAAAACAAAAGCCGACCAGGAACGCATGGGCATGTCCCTCAAGCGTCTTTCCGACGAAGACCCGACATTCAGGGTCCGTTCCGACATGGAAACCGGGGAAACCCTCATTGCCGGCATGGGCGAACTTCATCTGGAAATCATCGTGGATCGCATGAAGCGCGAGTTCAACGTGGAAGCGAACATCGGAAGACCTCAGGTTGCGTATAAGGAAACCATCAAGAAGGAAGAAGAAGCCGAAGGCAAATACATCAAGCAGTCGGGGGGCCGCGGTCAGTACGGACACGTGTGGCTCAGGGTTGCTCCAAAGCCGCGCGGAGAGGGATTTGAATTCGTAGACGAGATCAAGGGAGCTTCGATTCCCCGCGAATACATCCCCGCGGTTGAAAAAGGAGTGAAAGAAGCAATGGATAAGGGCGTGCTTGCCGGATATCCCATGATTGATATTCAGGCAACGCTCTTTGACGGAAGCTACCACGAGGTCGACTCTTCTGAAATCGCCTTTAAGATTGCCGCATCCATGGCCCTGCAGGCGGCTTGCAGAAAGGCGCAGACCGTATTGCTCGAGCCCATCATGGCGCTTGAGGTATTGATCCCCGCCGACTTTTTCGGAGACGTGATCGGAGATCTTTCCGCAAAGAGGGCTGCCATTCAAGAGACCGAAGACAGGCTGCGCATGAAGGTGGTTCACGCCAAGGTGCCCCTTTCTGAAATGTTCGGATATGCAACCCAGATCCGCTCATTGACAGAAGGACGGGGGACATTTACCATGGAGTTTGACCGATACGAGGAAGTTCCTTCCTCTATCGCCCAGGAGATTATCGAAGGAAAACGCCGCTAATAATTATGCAAAAACATGGATCTGAAAGACCTTAAGTATCTTATCAGAAACGGAGAACGGGTTATCATTGTAGAGAATGGAAATCCGACCTTGGTTGTGCTCTCCTTTGAAGAATACAGCAGGCCGAGGGAACAGGAGGAATTGCATATTGACTCTCCGCCTCCCGAAGAAGAATTCACCCTTGACGATTTACCACTGGAATGATAATGATACAGAATAAACAATAAACAATAAACTAAAACAACACACCATTATGGCAGCAGAAAAATTCGAACGAACAAAGCCGCACGTGAACATCGGTACCATCGGGCACGTGGACCACGGCAAAACCACCCTGCCCGCAGCCATCCCGCATTCTTTGGCGTTGGCCGGCAACAAGGTGAAGGCTGAAAGCGTATCTGACATAGACAACGCTCCGGAAGAACGGCAGCGAGGCATCACCATCGCGCTTCATCACTCGGAGTACGAGACCCCAAAGCGTCACTATGCCCACATCGATGCTCCCGGTCACGCGGACTACATTAAGAACATGATCACCGGAGCCGCTCAAATGGACGGCGCCATTTTGGTGGTATCGGCTCCCGACGGCCCCATGCCTCAGACCAGAGAGCATATCCTCTTGGCCCGCCAGGTGGGATTGCCCGCGCTCGTGGTGTTCTTGAATAAGATTGACATGGTGGACGATCCCGAGATCGTGGATCTTGTGGAGTCCGAAGTGCGGGAACTTCTGAAAAAGTACAACTATCCTGGAGATACGGTTCCTGTTATCCGGGGCTCGGGTCTCAAGGCATTGGAAGGGAAGTCGGCCGACGACGAGTGGGTCAAGAAAGTTCTTGAGCTCATGAATGCGGTTGACGAGCATATCCCGGAGCCCAAGCGCGAAATAGACAAACCCTTCTTGATGGCGGCAGAAGACGTCTTCTCCATTGAAGGACGGGGAACCGTGGTAACGGGCCGTGTGGAACGTGGAATGGTGAAGGCAAACGACGAATTGGAGATCGTGGGCCTGAAACCCACGCAGAAGACCGTTGCGGTTTCCATGGAAATGTTCAACAAAACCCTGGACGAAACCCGGGCCGGAGACAACGTGGGTATTCTCTTGCGCGGATTGAAGAAAGAAGATGTGGAGCGAGGCCAGGTGCTGGCAAAACCGGGATCAATCACCCCGCACTCTGAATCTACTTCCGCACCACGGACGTGACCGGAGAGGCAACACTGCCTCAGGGAACCGAAATGGTGATGCCAGGAGACACGGTAAAAATGACCATCAAACTCATTCAGTCGATCGCCATGGAAGAGCAGCAGCGGTTTGCAATTCGGGAAGGAGGCAAGACGGTTGGAGCCGGAGTGGTAACCAAAATCATAAAATAACAAAATCAATTTCACCTACGGGGGATGGCGCAAAAGCCGGGAGAAAAAGCAGTTCTTTTACAGAAGTTACGCATACGGATTGTGGCATACGACCACAAGGTTATTGACGCTTCCTGTAAACAGATCGCGGAAGCAGCCTTGCGACAGGGATGCCAGATTATAGGCCCGGTGCCCCTTCCAACCGAAACCAAGAAATACACCGTCAACCGTTCTTCTTTCGTGCATAAGGACGCAAGAGAGCAGTTTGAGATGAGAGTTCATAAGCGCCTCATAGACATTCTCAGCCCGAATCCAAAAGTCATTGACGCCTTAGGCAACCTCAATCTGCCGGCCGGCGTAGACATTGAAATCAAAACCGTCTAATTCCTAACCCTGGGTTAGGATGAACGGGAAACCAGCGCTCCTTAAAGGGGCGTTTTGGTTTTATCCTTGTCTCGGGCAAGAAGGTGTTGACATTTGGTCGGAAGTTTTCTACACTGGTTTGTATGAGGATGTGGAGCGCAGCCTCATAAGGAATTGA
>JACPHF010000007.1 GCA_016188735.1 Parcubacteria group bacterium
GTGGGGACACATGTACGACATGGAGACATTGGTGTAGCGGCAGCACAAGGGTTTGTGGATAGATTTAGAAACCAGCGAATTGCCATTATAGAGATATATGCTATACTTAGGCAATGTCTCAAGCTCAGTGCAAGATTTGCGGTAAAGATTTTTACGCCAAACCAAATTGGTTAAAGAGGGGCTGGGGAAAGTTTTGTTCTCGGGTATGCAAGTCCGAGGGGCAGAAAAGCGGTAAGCTTGTGAGGTGTTTCACTTGCGAAAAGACAGTTTACAAAACTCAAAAAGAGTTAAGGGTATCAAAGAGTAAAAAGTACTTCTGTACGAAGGTATGTCAGACAGTTTGGAGAAACTCGATATATGTCGGAGAAAACCACTCAAACTGGAAGGGTGGAAAGCATGTAGAATATAGAAGTCGTTTGTTAGGGAGTGATGTTGAGCAGTATTGCCGTGTATGCGGAACAAACGACAAAAGAATACTCTGCGTGCACCATCTCGATAAGAATAGAAAAAACAACGCCCTAGAAAATTTAACTTGGTTATGTCATAATTGTCATTACTTGGTGCACCACTACGGTGCCGCAATTTCGAAAAAAGGTAGAAATATGGTGCCCATAGCTTAGTGGTAAAGCTCCGCTCTGTGGCAGCGGTTACACGGGTTCGAATCCCGTTGGGCACCCCAAACGAAAAACCCGCACTAACAGGCGGGCTTTTCTGTATTTCCCTACTCCATTTCGGAGTCTATGCAAAAAGTATGTGCTTGAATGAATGGCGACCTTTTCAACCCCCATCATACGGAGCCAATACACCTTGTCAACCCTTAGAAAACCCTTGTTTTCCACAATTGCGAATAGGGAGATATTATGATACTCTGAGGCGTGCGCGCCCCTGTAGTTCAATGGACAGAACAAGGGACTCCTAAGCCCTAGATACAGGTTCGATTCCTGTCGGGGGCACAAAAATGGGCCCGTGGTATAGCGGAAACACGCGTCCATGGCATGGACGAGTCCGGGGTTCGATTCCCCGCGGGTCCACCCTCAGGAGGGTTGGCAGAACGGCTAATGCGCTGGTTTCGAAAACCAGTGGGAGCAATCCCTTGCAGGTTCGAATCCTGCACCCTCCGCCATAACACCATGTTTCAATTTTTCAAAAAAACAGAAGAAACGTCCTCCACCCCGGAAGAAGTCGTCAAGAAACTGAAAACGAAAGAGAAACTCAATCTTTCCTTGAGCAAGGTTGCATTGGTCAGATTCAATCCTTTTAAAGAAATCGGAAGCAATCAGAGTTTTTCCGTGGCGCTCCTTAACCATCACCACGACGGCGTGATCATTACGAGCCACTTTGGCAGGGAAACGAATCGCGTGTACGCAAAGCAGGTTATCAAAGGAAAGGCAGAACACCAGCTTTCAGAAGAAGAGGAGGAAGCGCTGCGGCAGGCAATGGGATCAAAATGACAACACCTAGAAACAAAAAAAAAGAGCAGCAAGCAGGGGCCATGAAGCGGCCTCCTGTTGTAGTGGTGCTGGGTCACGTGGATCACGGAAAGTCGTCGCTCTTAGAGGCGGTCCGGGAGGAATTCCGCATCACGGCCCGCGAATCAGGAGGAATTACCCAGCATATCGGAGCATATGTTGCCGAGCACGAAGGCAAGCATATTACCTTTCTTGATACCCCTGGTCACGAAGCGTTTTCCGCCATGCGGTCGCGCGGAGCACGGGTCGCGGATATCGGCATCTTGGTTGTCGCTGGCGATGAAGGAGTAAAGCCCCAGACCAAGGAAGCAATCGTTCAGGCCCAGGCGGCAGGGATTCCGCTCATCGTCTGTCTTACCAAGACCGATAAGCCCGGAATCGATATTGTCAGGGCAAAGAATGAACTCGCAAAAGAGGGTGTTATCGTAGAATCAATGGGAGGACAGGTGCCGTGCGTAGAAACCTCTGCTCTAACAAAGAAAGGCATCAAGGAGCTTCTGGAAATGATTATTCTCGTATCCGAACTTCAGGACTTGAGCCTGCATGAAGACCGAGGAACGCGAGGCCACGTCATTGAAGTGTCCCGGGACGCAAGGCAGGGCATTCGGGCGACACTTCTTCTTAAGGAAGGAACGTTGCGGCTGGGCAACGTGGTGGGGACTCCTTCCGGTGTAGGAAAACTTAAGATGCTGGAAGATTTCGCGGGAAATCGCATTGAAGAAGCGGGCCCTTCGTTTCCCGCGCTCGCAATCGGCTTTGAATCATCCCCTTTTATAGGGGAAGAGTTTCGGGTGTTTCCTTCCGTAGAAGAGGCGCGAGCGCACATGAAAGAATCTTCATTCGCTCCTCCGCGGGCCCCCGTTGCCGAGTCGGGGCAAGCGGCAGAAGAAAGCGTGATGCGCCTGGTGCTTAAGGCTGACGTGGCAGGTTCTTTGGAGGCGATTTCGCAGATCGTAGATTCCGTGAATAATGAAGGGAAATTCAAGATCGTGAAAGCAGACGTGGGAGACGTGACCGAAGGAGACGTGAAATTCGCCAGAGACACAAAGGCCGGGATCCTGGCGTTCCGGGTCAAGATTCCTTCTTTAATAGCAAGGGCTGCGGAGCGGGAAAAAATTTCCCTGGAGCGATTTGAGGTAATTTACGATATAGCAGAGCGCTTGCACAAGATCATAGAAGGGGGCAAGGAGCCGAGCGTTCAGGAGCTGGGAATGCTGCGCGTGCTCGCAACGTTCTCTACGGAGCGGGATCGCCAGGTCATCGGAGGAAGGGTTATCACCGGGATGGCAAAAAAGGGCGCCGCGTTTGAGGTTGTGCGCGAAGAGCAGCTCGTGGGAAAAGGCAAGGTCATGAATCTTCAGCGGAGCAAGAAAGATATGCCCTCTGTCTCAAAGGGAGAGGAAGCGGGGCTCATGGTGCAGACGGATATTGGGATACAAGAAGGAGATTATTTGAAATTCTTTGCATCGTGAACAAGCGCATTTCCAGGGTGAATCAGCTTCTCAAGAAAGAGCTTAGTTCCATCCTTTCCCGCGAGATCGTGTTTCCCGACAACTGTCTGGTAAGCATCAGCAGGGCCGAGGCAACACCGAACTTGCAGCAAGCAAGAATCTATATTACCGTATTTCCTGCAGACAAGAAGCAGGAGGTTATAGATTCTTTACAGCGCCGCGTGTACAATATTCAGCAGCAGCTCAACAAGCGGCTCAAGATGAGGCCGGTGCCCAGAATAGAGATACGGGCCGACGAAGGAGAGGAAAAGGCGCAGAGGATCCGGGAGATATTAGATTCTCTTTGATGGTATGATATAAGGGTAGGAGTATGGCCGGGTAGTCAAGTGGTAAGACATGGGTCTGCAAAACCCATATACAGGGGTTCGATTCCCCTCCCGGCCTCAAAACTTAACGAGATTAAGTTTGCCCGGGTGGTGGAACTGGTTTACACGGGGGACTTAAAATCCCTGCCGAAAGGCGTGTGGGTTCGAATCCCACCCCGGGCACAAAAATTATGTTAAATAAACTTATTTTCGAGAATGAAAGAGTCTGGCGATTGCTCACCAATTTTTGGACCGTAGTTTTCTTTATCCTTATCTTCATTAATTTCTTTAGCAAAAACGCCTACAGTTTCCTGCTGGTGCCTTTGAGCATCGTCTATTCCGGGATACTCACTATTTTTGTGGCCACCAAAGAATTCGACAGATGGTATGAAGTTCACAATGGGCGCCACCCCGGCGAGTTCTTCGTCATCGCTTGGACAGCGGTAATGGCCGTGTTCCTCATCCTATCTTTTATTTTCGGAGAAGAGTTCCATGCGCCCTCCGATACGGTTTCCGCAGTTTACGTGGCGGTGCTCACGCTTTTTGCCCTGACCCAAAAATCAAAAACCCTGCATCGCAAGAGAAGGCATTAAAATCCGACCTATCCTTCCAGAACCTCAATCGTGGTGAGCTTGGCTCCGAAATCAAGCGCTTCCGTCTTGTTTGGGAACCAAATGTCCACCTGATATCCTTTGCGGAAATGCATGCGGTCTTCCACCGTAAACACTTTGTCTCCATAGAACTCGGGGATCCTGATCTGCGTACCCAAAGGAAGGAAGTTTGCGGCAACCAAACCATCTCGCACCTGGGTACCGGACGCGGTAATGAACGGCGTGTCGTCTGTCTGGTCGGGGGTAGAGGAATAGGCGGTGGTGATTACCATGATTCTGGTAACCTTGGCATCGGGTTGTGCCGAAGTTCCCCTTGAAAAAAGGCTGGTTCCGTCAATGATGGGAAGTTGTGTCTCTGTGCTCGGAGGGTTTTCGGCCCCTGCCCCTGTGGGAGCTGTTTGAGGTCCAAGGAGGGGAGCTCCAAAGGTCAAGGAGGCCGAAAGAATGCCTGAAATAAGGTATGCTTTCATAATAAAAACGCCATTTTTAGGCGTTTTAGAAGTATACTCCCTTCAGGGGGAAAGTCAAGGGTTGGTAGTGGGTGGGTGTTTTTTTCCACATTTCCCCGATTTGACACGTTTGCTTGGGTTGCTACAATCAAGAGCGGATTTCATTGTATTATCAGATCCTTAGAGCATACCATATATTGAGTAGTTAGACATGAATTGTCCAAGATGTCAAAAAAGCACCAAGGTGGTCAATTCCAGGCCCCTGGAAGGAGGAAGAGCCGTAAAAAGGCGCAGGGAGTGCCTTCACTGCTCCCAGCGCTTCAGCACCTATGAGCGTTTGAGCCTGGGGGATTTCCGGGTTGTGAAGCGCAATGACTCAAAAGAGCTCTATGCCCGTCATAAGATAGAGGCGGGGCTCAGAAAGGCCCTGGAAAAGCGCCCGGTGACAGAGGCTCAGTTCCAAAAACTCCTCTTTGACATAGAGGCCGACGTCTTCTCCCTAGGCAAAGAGAAGATAAGTTCAGAGCAGATCGGCCGCATCGTCCTGGACCGCCTGAAGAAGACAGACAAGGTGGGATATTTGCGCTTCGCCTCGGTTTACCGGAACTTCAGAAGCCCCCAGGCCTTTGCCAAAGAGATAGAAAGGCTTGAAAAGGTTGGCGCGAGGGCTTGACATTTGTTTTTGACGCTCGGCAATCGAAAAGTTTACAATATATACATCGGTCAAAATTACTCCATAACGCAATTCTCCACCATGAAAATTTCAAAAGTTCGCAAAGAACAGGTCAGCAAGGCATTTTCAGAAAACGCGCTCAAGATGATGAAAAAACGCTACCTCCTTCCGTATGACCAGGGAGGACAGGAAATGCCGGCTGACATGTTTGAGCGGGTCGCGAATGCTTTAGCTCACGTGGAGAAGGGCTATGGCAAACAAGAGGCCTTTGTGGAGAAAACCGCAAGGGAGTTTTTTGACGTTATGGCAAACAAGGAATTCACGCCCGCCGGCCGCACGCTTACCAATGCGGGAGGCGAGACCCCGCTCATTGCGAATTGCATTGTGCTCCCCATTCACGACTCAATGGAGAGCATTTTTCAGACCCTCAAGGACGCGGCTCTGCTGCAGCAGGCGGGATGCGGGTTGGGATTCGATCTTTCTGAAATGCGCCCGGCCATGACTCCCACAAAAAAATCTCGGGGAGAAGCTTCGGGTCCGGTTTCTTTTCTTCGGGTATATGATGCCGCCTTCGGAACCATCAAACAGCAAAGCAGACACGGTGCGAACATGGCCATGATGCGCGTAGATCATCCGGATGTCCTGGATTTCATTCACTGCAAGAAAGTGGAAGGCGAAATCCGCAACTTTAACATTTCCGTTACCGTCACCGACGAGTTTATGGAGGCGTTGGATAAAAATCCGGATCAGAAGTGGGAGTGCGTGTTTAAGGGCAAGAAATACAAGCCAAGACGGGTTCTCCGCCATCCCAACGGAGCCGTATACGGATCGGAAGAGATTGATAGTACGGTCAAGCAGATTTTTGATGAAATTATTGAGGGCGCATGGGTAAACGGAGAGCCGGGAGTCGCTTTTGTGGATACGTGGAATAAGGCGAATCCCTTGCCCGATTTGGGTCCCCTTGCTTCCACAAACCCGTGCGGAGAGCAGGCATTGCATCCGTATGACAATTGCAACCTTGGTTCCATAAACCTGGCGGTTTTTGTAGGGAAAGACAGAAAGATTAAATGGGAACGGCTTCGCCATGCGACAAGAACCGCGGTCCGCCTCATGGATAACGTGATTGATCTTTTTGATTTTCCGGTGCCCCAGGTGACCGAGCTCGCCAAGCGCAACCGGAGGATCGGCCTTGGCGTGATGGGATTTGCCGACATGCTTTACCAAATGGGCGTCGGGTACAACGCCAAGGAAGGATTACAGGCGGCAGAAAAAGTGATGCGCTTTGTTGATACGGAGGCGTACAAGATGTCGCAGGAACTCGCAAAAGAAAAAGGAGAATTTCCCAACTACCAAAAAAGCATTTTTAGCAAGAAGTCGGCCCCGCATTCGCCGGCCCAGGAACCCGGCATCGGAAAGAAAATGCGCAACGCGGCGCTCACGACCGTGGCTCCCACGGGCTCCATTTCCATGATGCTCGACACATCTTCCGGCATTGAACCGAATTTCGCGCTTGCGTATGTTAAACAAGATAAAGACGGGAATCAGTACCGCTACTTCAACCGGCATTTTGAAGCGGCTCTTGCGAAACTTGATCTTTCTTCCAAGCAGAAAGACGAAATGATGCAGGAGATTTTTAAAACAGGATCCATTCAGCACCTTACGGATCTGCCCAAGCAGCTGCGAGAAACCTTTGTGGTTGCCATGGATATTTCCGGACAAGATCACATGAAGATGCAGGCCGCTTTTCAGAAGTACGTGGACAACTCCATTTCAAAGACCATCAATCTTCCCAACGGCGCGACGAAAGAAGATGTCGTTCAGAGTTTCATCAGCGCATGGAAACTGGGCTGCAAGAGCTGCACGGTATACCGCGACGGGAGCAGGACGATTCAGATTTTGAACGTGGGGTCGGGAGAAAACATTGTTTCCACAACCGAGGCTCCGGGAGCCCAAAAAGAACAGGGACTCAATCTCAAAGAAGATCGCAATCGCATCGCCCCGCGCAAGCGCCCCGATGTCATGGCAGGAAAGACGTACCGCATGAACACCGGCTATGGAAAACTCTACATTACCGTAAACAACGATGAGAAAGGGGTGCCGTTCGAAATCTTCGCAACCATTGGAAAGTCAGGCGGTTTTTTCCAGGAGCACGGAGAAGCAATTTGTCGTCTTATCTCCCTCTCGCTTCGTTCAGGAGTAAAAGTGGAAGAAGTGGTGAAAGATTTGAAGGGCATTCGGGGTCCCATGCCGATATTTACGGAACGGGGAACCGTGCTTTCTCTTCCGGATGCCATCGGAAAGGTGCTCGAAGACCACATGGGAGCCGCCCGCCAAGTGGAGGAACAGGTTCAGCGCCCCGAAAATCAAGAAGTGCTTCCGTTCGTCGAGACGCCGAATTCCATCGCCAACTTCGGTTTCATGCCGGGCTGTCCCGACTGCGGTGCTCCCTTGAACATGCAGGAGGGGTGCATCAACTGCAAAATGTGCGGATTCAGCAGGTGCAGTTAATCAAAGCTAAAAACCATGCCCCTCTTTTATACCGGTAAGGGAGATGAGGGCTTATCGCATGTTGGAAAGAAGAAATATCCGAAAGACTCGTTGATTTTGGAAGCCCTGGGAGACCTGGACGAATTAAACAGCTTTCTGGGTCTTGTCAGGAGTACGGTTCAAAACAAAAAACTCACAGCCGGCCTCGAGGCCGTGCAACAGCATCTGTTCATCATCCAGGCCCAGGTTGCGGTGGTTATGTTTCCAAAATTCAAGAGCCCTAAACTCAAGAAAGAAAAAGTTGAATGGCTGGAGCGCGAGATTGATGTCATTGAGAAAAAAATCAAGCCCAAACGGGGCTTTGTCATTGCGGGAGCAACTCCAGCGTCGGCATGGCTGGATGTTGTACGCGCCATTGCCAGGCGTACGGAGCGCACCATTACGAAGTTTCACCGGACATACCCGCTTTCTCGGGAAATCATATCCTATCTCAACCGACTTTCCAGTTATTTGTACGCGTTAGCGCGTCTGGAATCGGTAAGCAGAAAGATCCGAGAACAGAAACCAAGGTATCGATAGAACGAATGGAGCGGGCGATGGGAATCGAACCCACGTACCTTGATTGGCAACCAAGTGTACTACCATTGTACTACGCCCGCATGCTGTGCCGGAGGGCAGAATCGAACTGCCTTCAGACGCTCTTCAGGCGCCTGCTTTACCATTAAGCTACTCCGGCATGGTGGGCGGTGGAGGATTCGAACCCCCGACCTACTGCGTGTAAAGCAGTCGCTCTAACCAGCTGAGCCCACGGGATTTCTCCCACAGGCCCCTCAAGCCTGCGCGTCTACCGGTTCCGCCACGTCCGCAGATTCTACCGGAACCTCTTCTTTTTCAAGCCCGAATTCGCTTGTTTTCAAACGAGCTTTCTTGCCTTTTGTATCCCTCAGATAGTAAAGCTTTGCCCTCCGCACCTTGCTGCGTTTCACCACCTCTATCTTGTCTAGCGAGGGCGAGTGGATGGGAAAGATGCGTTCCACGCCGACTCCGCTGCTGATCTTGCGCACCGTAATGGTGGCATTGATTCCTTTTCCGTGTTTCCTGGCAAGAACCACACCCTCAAACACCTGAAGGCGTTCTTTGCTTCCTTCTTTGATTTTCTGGTGCACGCGCACGGTGTCTCCGGGCCTGATATCGGGCAGGGATTCCTGCCGCATGGATTTGGTGAATATGTCTATTGGTGAAGTCATGTTCGCAGATTATCTAATACGTTTTGCAAATCTTTCGGGAGTAGGGATCGGAATTCTTTTGTGGTCCTGCCGGTTGGCGGGATGGGGATAGCGATCTGGCTTGCGTGGAGGAATTGTCGGTTCAGGCCGACGGGCGCCGTCTGTCCCTTGAAGCCGTAGAGCTTATCTCCTGCAATCGGATGATGGAGAAAGGCAAGGTGCGCTCTGATCTGGTGCTTTCTTCCGGTTTCCGGAGTCATCTCCAAGAGGGTGTATGCGGGGAATCTTTCTACGACGCGGTATTTGGTTCTTGCCTCTCTCGCCCTATCTTCCCCTGCTTCTCCCGGAGTGAATGCCTTTTGCTTTCTCCTGTCATTTGGAGACCGGGTAAGTTTTGCGTCGATTACTCCCTCATCTTCTTTTAGAATTCCTTTCACCA
Source organism: Parcubacteria group bacterium (assembly GCA_016188735.1). Classification (GTDB taxonomy): domain Bacteria; phylum Patescibacteriota; class Minisyncoccia; order Minisyncoccales; family UBA10102; genus JACQLT01. The sequence continues at coordinate 9,171 of JACPHF010000007.1, forward strand.
GGCAGATGTATTGTTTCTGAACCTTTCGCTCTTTGAACTGCCGCTGAAAGAAGGTGAATGCCTCTTTGGTCTTGGCTACCAGGAGTAGCCCCGACGTATCTTTATCCAGTCTGTGGATGATGCCGTAGCGCATCTGTTCTCCCAATTGTTCAAGTGCTGGGTACTGGCCAAGAAGCAGATCGGCCATCGTGGATACCGCAATTCCCGGCGGTTTATCCACAACGAGGAGCATATCATCTTCGTATATAATATTCAACGGCATGGGTTTACCCTGGATTTATTGAAGGGTGGGCGGTAGAGGACTCGGACCTCTGACCTTCACAATGTCAATGTGACGCTCTAACCAACTGAGCTAACCGCCCGTGGTGGGCGCGCCTGGATTCGAACCAGGAACCGGTCGTGTATAAGACGACTGCTCTGCCGTTGAGCTACGCGCCCCTCTTCTTTCCGATAATCTTATCAAACTCTTCCCGTTCTATCGTTTCCTTTTCTATCAGAACACGGGCAAGTTTTGCAAGCATGGCCCTGCGCTGACGGAGAATGCGCTCCGCTGTTTTATTCGCCTGGCTGATAAGCGAGGACACTTCCCGGTCAATCTCGGCAG
>JACPHF010000045.1 GCA_016188735.1 Parcubacteria group bacterium
AAGCTGTGGCTCAAGGACCTCGGGGTTTCGGGAAAGAGACTTCACTACGTTGATATTCCGGACGGAGAACGCGCGCACTATTCAAAGCGGACCGTGGACATTGAATATGAATATCCTTTTGGACAGGAAGAACTGTACGGCCTGGCATACCGGGGAGATTTCGACCTGCAGAATCACATGCGCGAAAGCAAGGTTGATTGCACGTATACGAACCCCGAGGATCCGAAAGACAAATTCGTGCCTCATGTGATTGAACCCACGTGGGGCGTTGACCGGTCTGTATTGGTTGCAATGCTGGAGGCGTATCACGAAGAACAGGCGCCCACGGCGGAAGAAGGCGAGAGCGCCAAACGCGTTGTGATGAAATTCCCTGCGTGGCTGGCTCCCGTGAAGGTTGCCGTCCTGCCTCTTTCGAAAAAACCAGAATTGATAAAAGTTGCCAAACCCTTATACGAAAAACTTTCGAAAAAATTCGTGTGCGAATATGATGAGACGCAAAGTATCGGGAAACGTTACCGAAGGCAGGATGAGATAGGCACGCCTTTTGCCGTCACCGTGGATTTTGAAACCTTGGAGAAAGACGACGTAACCTTGCGCGACAGGGACACGATGAAGCAAGAGCGGGTAAAAATAAAGGACGCGGAGGAGACGATTGAAAAAAAACTCCATGCTTAAGAAAACGAATCTCCAATCGGGATTGCGGGTTCTTACGTTCCCGCAGGAAAACTCAGAGTCGCTCACCGCGCTTGTGCTCGTGGGAACGGGATCCAAGAACGAGACGAGAGACCAGAACGGCATCTCTCATTTTTTAGAGCACATGTTTTTCAAGGGCACGGCCAAGAGACCCACCCCGATTGCGGTTGCGGAGGTTCTGGACCGGGTTGGGGGAGCCTACAATGCATTTACGGGTGAAGACTATACCGGATACTACGCCAAGGTTGATGCGCGCCATTTTGAACTGGCCCTGGATTGGGTAGCCGATATTTTTTTAGCTTCTCTGCTGCCCGCAGAAGAAATAGAGAAAGAGAAGGGAGTGGTGGTAGAGGAGCTGCATATGCGGAACGATTCTCCCATGTCCAGAACGCAGATTCTCTGGCGTCAGCTTCTCTATGGAGATCAGCCTGCCGGCTGGAACATCGTGGGGACAAAGGAAAGCATCGCCCAGCTCACGCGCCAAGGACTCGTTGCATACATGAACTCCCAGTATGTTGCTTCCAATACGGTCGTATGTCTTGCGGGCAATCTTCCAAAGAACGCAGAAGAACGGGTTGCGGAGAAATTCAAATCGGTGCCAATGGCAGATTTTCGTCATAAGGCGCCGGTCACAGAAGAACAAAAAGAACCCGGATTGTTAACGGAAGATCGCAAGACAGATCAGGCGCACCTGTGTTTGGGCGTGCGGGCATTGCCGCTTTCCGATCCCAGGCGCTATGCCCAGGAGATTCTGGCTACGGTGTTGGGAGGCATGATGAGTTCCCGGATGTTCATAGAGGTTCGGGAAAAACGAGGCCTTGCCTACTACGTTTCAACGGATAGCGAAGCCGATCCGGATACGGGATTTGTGGTCACCGCCGCCGGAGTAAGGAAAGAGAATGTTGAAGACGCGGTGAAGGTTATTTTGGAAGAATATCGGAAAATCGCCACGGAACAGATTCCCGCGGAAGAATTTCAAAAGGCGCAGGATAATTTGAGGGGAAAGCTTGCACTCTCGCTTGAATCTTCAGACGCAAAAGCTTCCTTTTACGGCCTGCAGGAACTTCTTGAGCGTGAAACGTGCATGGTAGAGCAGGTGTATGATAGAATAAACGCGGTGACGCAGGGCGACGTGCTGCGGCTGGCAAAAGACATATTCAAACCGGCCAAGCTTAATTGTGCGCTCGTGGGCCCCTCTCCCGACCACGAACGACTTACGAAGATTCTTTCGGCATTCTTATGAGCAAAGAGCGTATTCTTGATCTTTCCTGGAGCAGCATCGCGAAGATTTTTGCTGCCGTGTTGGGACTGTATATTTTCTTTATCGTCAAAGACATCCTGTTGTGGGTGATATTTGGAATAGTCATTTCGATTCTGTTCAACCCCATCATCGAGTTCTTCATAAAGCTCAGGGTCCCCCGTGTAGCTGCCGCCGTAGCAACATATCTTGCTTCGTTCGGCTTTCTTGCGCTCATGATCTATGCCACCGCTCCGTTCTTCAGCACCGAGCTCCAGCGCTTCTCCGAACACTTCCCCGAGTATTTCAACAGCATTTCTCCTCCGCTCAAAGGGCTTGGACTCGTGGCGTTCTCCGACGTGCAGAGCCTCATAGATACGCTGAACAGGAATGCTACGAGTATCGCCTCGGGAGTGCTGAACGGTCTTTTTGCGGTGCTCGGCGGCATTGTTTCCACTATTTTCGTATTGAGCATGGCATTGTTCGTTTCTCTTGAAGAACGCACGGTGGAACGGGCCATCTCATTTCTTTTTCCGAAACAGCACGAAGCACTCGCGTTCAATCTTTGGAGAAGGTCGCAAAAACGCGTCTCGGGGTGGTTTCTGTCCCGCATTATCAGTTCGCTGTTCGTCGGCCTTTTGACGTATTTCACTCTTTTGATTTTTGACGCTCGCTACCCGGTCTCGCTGTCCGTGATTGCCGGCATCACAAACTTTATCCCCATCGTGGGTCCTCTTGTCGCGGGATTTCTCATTGCGGTCGTCGTTGGCCTGGATTCGCCATTGCGCGCCCTCTTCATGGTGGGAGCATTCACCCTTATTCAGCAGATCGAGAATAACGTGCTGACGCCCCTGTTGAGCCGCCGTTTCGTGGGGCTTCATCCGGTTCTCGTTCTCATCTCTCTCGCGATAGGAGGCAAGCTGTGGGGCATCATGGGGGCTTTTCTTGCGGTTCCTCTGTCTGGCATTCTTTTCGAGTTCCTTCACGACTTCGCAGAAAGAAAAAAGAAGGTGGAAGTGGATGCAGATGATTGATAAAGGAAAGCCGCATGGAAAAGAAGTTTTACATCACAACCGCAATTCCCTATGTGAACGCTCGACCGCATATCGGTCACGCCCTGGAATTTATTCAGGCGGATGTCATTGCCCGTTTCCATCGTCAAAAGGGGCAAGACGTGCGACTCTTATCCGGGAGCGATGACAACGCTTTAAAAAACGTGCAGGCAGCGGAGCAGGCCGGGATGTCCGTGGAGCAGTTTATCGAAAAAAACAGCAAGCTTTTTTTTGAGTTGTCTAAGGCGCTGGGCGTGCAGCTCGACGTGTTTTGGCGGGGGAGCGACAAGCAGCATCACGCATCAAGCCAGAAGCTGTGGGAGCTTTGCAAGAAGGCGGGCGATATCTACAAAGCCCCCTACGAAGGTCTGTATTGCGTTGGGTGCGAGGCCTTTTACACCAAAGACGAACTGGACGATAACCTGGAATGTCTTGAGCACCCGGGCCGGAAGCTTGAAAGGGTGTCTGAGGAAAACTATTTTTTTAAACTTTCGCGCCATCAGGAGCGACTCATCAAAATTATAGAGCGCGATGAGTTGCGCATCGTTCCCGCAGCCAGAAAAAAGGAAATGCTGGCGTTTTTGAAAAACCCCCTGCGCGATATCAGCATTTCCCGCTCCAACGAACGAGCCAAAAACTGGGGAGTTCCCGTTCCCGGAGACGACAGTCAGAGAATGTATGTTTGGTTTGACGCCCTGAACATTTACCAGTCCGGCGTTGGTTTTGGTTTTGACGAACAGCAGTACGACAAGTGGTGGCCGGCTGATGTGCACGTCATAGGGAAGGGCATCGTGCGTTTCCACGCCATATACTGGCCTGCTTTTCTGCTGTCTGCCGGTCTCTCCCTGCCCAAGACCGTGTTTGCGCACGGCTACATCACCACAGACGGGCAAAAGATGTCAAAGAGTCTGGGAAACGTCGTAGATCCTTTTGCGCTCGTTGCAAAGTACGGGGTTGACGCCGTCCGCTATTTCTTTCTGCGGGAGATACCCTCGGGAGAAGACGGAGATTTCACCGAAGAGAAGTTTCGAGCAAGATATAATGCCGATTTGGCGGCAGGGCTGGGTAATCTTGCGGCTCGGGTGTTAACAATGGCGCAAAATGCGGACGTCGATGTAAGTACAAATTCAAAGGAGATGAAGCACGCGGGCATAAAAGATCTGGTTGATAAAACCCAGAAGGAAGTTGAAAAAGCCCTGGGTGATTTTAAGTTCAACACGGCACTGGAGAGCATGTGGAAGGTGATTCACGCTTGCGACAAATTGATTGAGCAAGAGCGGCCCTGGGAAGAATCTTCCGGACAGAAAGAGACGATTAAGACCCTTCTTGTCGTGCTTGTCGCCCTTGGAGAAATGCTGAACCCGTTTCTTCCCGAAACATCAGAAAAACTGGCCCAGCAGCTCAAGAAGGGCTCCGGAGAACCTCTGTTCCACCGCGTTTCCTAAAAACCACACCAAGCCCTTGACAGAGATTTTTGATCTGATAATGTATCGCATCATGCAGATTCAATCTTCCCGATATTTCTTTTTCTTCTTTTTTACCAGCCCAGCGAAGAGCGCGGAAGGTTTGATTTGATATAGAACACAACGAAGTCAACTTCTCCAGCCTCTTCGCAAGAAGGGGCTGGTTTTTTAGATGTTCCTTGACCCTCCTAAATTTTCTGAGAAAACTTAGGCGGGCCAGAGAGAATCTCAACAGTCTCTGGAACAGCCCTTTGACAAGGTAGCGTTTCGTGTCGACCTGCCTGCGCGGGCATGGCAAGAAAAACAAAAAGAGGAGGGTAAGTTGAGAGAGGTAGACGCCGCAACCATCGCCCCGCGCGACTGCCAAGGCTCCTGCGGGAAACCGGTCACCTACAAGGGCTACCGCACCTTTGTCTGCATGACCGAAGGCTGCACGCAACAGGGGTGGTACTCGATCGTCGACAGGGAGGGGCAATGGTTCCCTGAACTCATTCCTCGGCCGAAGTATACGTGAGCCACGTTCGTCGGCGCGTTTCTGCAAGGGACTTGAGGGCAAGGGGCGGGAGTGAGTTTGATCACACCCGCCCCCTTTTTATTAAGAAACACCCGCCTGCCAAAGCCTGGCACTGGCGGGCAGGCTTGACAACCCCGCTTGCTTTTCATATACTTCAAATCGTGCATATGAATACCACTTCCCAGACAATCAAAGTACAGAAATTGCTTACGGGCTTGTTGATTATTGTCCCCTTATTGTAGCTGGGAGATTTCAAGAACGCGTTTATTCAAGTCGCACTCACGAAACCTCCCAGCCGGGGGTTTCTTTGTTTGACCCAGCCCCTTCCGTCTTTCATGGACAGGAGGGGGTGTGCCAAACCAATTGAGCACACAAAGCAGCAGGAGGAAGCCGTGGACATCATGCGTTATCCGAAGACCGATCTCGAGCGTCTCTGCACCAGGGAGCGGGCGATCCGGGGGCGCCTCAGGGACCCTCGCGTTCCCGCCGAGGAAAAGGAGAGGGCTCGGGTACGCCTTGAGAAGACGGAAGAGGAGATCGCCTCTCTCAAGCGATGCGCGGAGATGCCGGTGACGGCAGGGTAAGCACTCTTCTGCAAGGGCTTTCTGATGTTCAGGAAGCCCTTTTTTCTTTACAATGGAAACATATGCTCATAGACACGCACGGACATCTGAATTTCAACGCGTTCAGGAACGATCTTCCCGAAGTATTGCGGCGCACATTGGCTGCCGGTATTCACGTCATCATGCCAGGCACCCAGTACACGACTTCAAAACGCGCGGTTGAAATAGCAGAACAACATCCCGAAGGATTCTATGCCGCGGTGGGTCTTCATCCCATTCATATAGGAGAAAGGCGCCATGTAGATGAACTCGAACTTCAGTCGGAGATGACGCCTGCCCCGTTAGAAACAGCCCGCCCGGGACGGGCACAGTTTCTTTCGGGGTTTGAAACAAAAGGAGAGAAATTCGATTACCGCGCATATAAAGAACTGGCGAAGAATAAAAAGGTGGCTGCGATAGGAGAGGTTGGCCTCGATTACTATTATGAACCCAAGAGTAAAGAGAGGCGCAAGGCTTTGCGCGAGAAACAGATCCGGGTGCTGCAAGAACAAATGACTCTGGCAAAAGAATGCAATCTCCCGGTCATTTTACACTGCCGTAAGGCTCATGAAGACCTTATCGCCCTTATCGAAAATCAGAAAGATCCGATACGCGGAGTGGTACATTGCTATACGGGAAATGCTATTCAAGCAAAGCGATTCCTGGAAATGGGATTATATATCGGATTCAATGGTCTGATACTTAAACATGTGCCAGCGCTCCCAAGTCCGGAAGAAGTGATAGCGTCAATTCCGGTTGAAAGAATCGTATTAGAAACCGATTCTCCGTATTTGGCCCCGCTGCAAACCAGAGAAAAGCGGAACGAGCCCTTGAACGTTCATTATGTCGCAGAGGAGATCGCAAGAATCAAAAATGTTTCTTTCGAAGAAGTCGCCCGCATCACCACCCAAAACGCCAAAGCCCTCTTTGGTATCTGATCTTAGAGGGAGTACGACGCCCCACGTTTTTTAATGAGATCGTCTTTTTCTAAAGAGGCGAGGAGTTTTTCTGATGAGTAAGGAGAACTTTCTTTTCTGAGCATTCTTTTGATTTTATTTGTGGTTGCTTTTTGATTCGGCTGGTCGAGCAGGAACCGCATGATGCCGGTGCGGAACGATCGGAAGGATCCTTCAAACTTGCTCTGCTTGGCGTAGTGAAGACTTCTTTTATTTATCGCCTTATCTTTTAACGCCGTTGCCCCGTAATCAAAAAGTGCATAGTGCCATTCTTTTATGCGGGTCTTATCTGTCGCCTTTTGCGCAATTTTCAAAATTTCTTTGTCCGAAATATCATGTTTATTGCGGAAGAAGAAATGCAGGTATACTCTCCGTATATTCGTATCTAAGAAAGCCTCTGTGTTTCCAAAAGCAAAGCAGGCAAGAGCCCTTGCCGTGTAACGGCCAATGCCGGGAAGCGTTTCTAATGTTTTGGGATCTTGGGGAAATTTCCCGGCATATGTGCCCTGAACAATGCGCGCCGTGTTCTGTAACGATAGGGCGCGGCGCCAGTACCCAAGCCCGGACCATGCTTTCAAAAGTTTCAATCTTGGAGCTTTTGCAAGTTGTGCCATGGTCGGGAATACTCTTAAAAATGCAAGGTATTTGGGGATTACCCGAGAAACCTGTGTTTGCTGGAGCATGATTTCAGACACGAGAATCTTATAGGGATCCTTGGTCTTTCGCCAGGGCATGTCTCGCCTGTTTTTTGTATGCCAGGAAAGGATTTTTTTCTGGAATTTCAGGATTGTCATCTCTCGTATTATACCCTACAATGAGCCATATTCTCTATGCGATACAATCCTTCAATAATTGAGAAAAAATGGCAGAAATACTGGGAGGACAAGGGAATGTATAGGGCGGCAGAGGATTCCTCAAAGCCGAAACTGTACGTTTTGGACATGTTTCCGTATCCGTCGGGAGACGGGCTCCACGTAGGGCACGTGGAAGGATACACGGCAACCGATATTTATTCCAGATTCAAGCGCATGCAGGGATTCAACGTTCTTCATCCGATGGGGTGGGACGCTTTCGGGCTGCCGGCAGAGAATTACGCCATCAAGGCAGGAGTTCATCCGAAAGAAACCACGGACAAAGCAATTTCTACCTTTAAGCGGCAGATTCAAGAACTTGGGCTTTCGTACGACTGGAGCAGAGAAATCGGCACGCACACGCCAGAATACTACAAGTGGACGCAATGGCTATTCTTGCTTTTGTATAAGAACAACCTTGCCTATAAGGCAAAGGCAAGCGTGAACTGGTGCGATTCTTGCAAAACCGTGCTTGCCAACGAGCAGGTTGTTGACGGCAGGTGCGAACGCTGCAAAAACGAGGTTGTTCAGCGAGAACTGGAGCAATGGTTTTTTAAGATCACGGAGTTTGTGGAAGATCTCATCAAAGACATTCAACAGCTTGATTGGCCGGAATCCACCAAATTGAATCAGTTGAACTGGATTGGAAAATCAGAAGGAGCGCTCCTCCGATTCCCAATTTCCCACTCTCAATTTTCAATTGAGGTGTTTACGACGCGGCCAGACACGCTGTTTGGAGCTACCTATATGGTGCTGGCTCCGGAACACCCGCTCGTCGCCTTGCTCCTCGGAACCCAAAACGAAGAATCCAAAATCCAAAACAGAGAAGAAGTGTTAAGCTATATTGAAAATACAAAAAAGAAAACGGAATTGGAGCGCACGGAACTCGCAAAAG
>JACPHF010000002.1 GCA_016188735.1 Parcubacteria group bacterium
AAACGCGCCACGTACTCCTCCCATTCTTTCAGCTCTCGCTCCAAAAACACGTCTTCAATGGAAAGCATGGGGATGCGGTGTTCTACTTTCTTGAACTTTGCCAAGGGCTTCCCTCCTACGCGCTGGGTAGGAGAATCTGGGGTGATAAACTCGGGATGCCGCTGTTCCAGCAGCAGGAGTTGGTGCTTTAAAGAATCGAGCGCTTCTTCCGATATCTCCTGCTTGTTCAAGACGTGGATGAGATATCGATGTCTGTTGATGAGCTCGCGCAGCCTGGCTATGCGTTTTTTTGCCTCTTCTCTGCTCATACTCAATGTTTGCTTCGAATTGATGAAATCCCAAGATCTTTGCAGATTTTCTCTGCAAGAAAATCATTGATCTCGTTATGTCTCGGTACGGTAGAGGTGCGCTCGAGCTTTGGGTTTATAAAAACAGAGTGTCTCTGTCCTTCGCGGACCAAGAGACACCCATGGGCTCGCAAATACCTCAGCAAATCCTTTCGCAGCATATCCTCGCCGACTATGCAGGAAGAGCGACTTGGAGTGACTCACGACGCGCTCCAGCACTCTTTCCAGCGGCCAAACTCCGATTCAACTCCACAATAAGACGAAGAGCATCAATAAGATTTTCTTTCGCTTCCTTAAACGTCCTGCCCTGGGTATTGACTCCGGGTATTTCTTCTATCCAGGCAACGACCCAACGCCCTTTCTTCTGATATACGGCGGTAAATTCTCGCTTATTCATACCCATATAATATCACACTCTATCTTCGTCCACAAGACACTATCTGCCGGCCCGAATGGATCTGCGAGCTTCCAAATAGAACCCTGCCGAACGCACGCAATAGTTTTTGTCTTCGGGACATCCCCCTTCGTCCGCCGCTTCCACCGTAACCTGAAACGTGGCCCCGTTGCTCAACTGGAATTCTGAGCCCGGAAGAGCTGTGAGTGCGTCGCGAATGCAGGCAATGCGCTCTGCGTTCGTTTCTGAGCTGGCGCAGGAAGAAGCGTCTATTTCCAGTACCCGTTCAATGCCGGTTTCTGCCGCGGCAAACGCAAACACCGAATGCCCGATGCCCCGGAGAAGCTGAATCTGACTCAGAAGAATGGCGCTGATTCCCAAGGCCAGGCTCAGAAGCACCGAAAGCACCATGAGGGCTATGTAGAGGGAGACGCCTCGCTGTTTGTATTGGTTATTCCACATCAAAGTTGCGCTGGGAAACGGTGGTTTGGAACGGAAGAGAAAGAACGGATTCCGGACGCTGACCGATTGTCTGCAAATTCATGAACAAGGAAACTTTCGGCTGAATGGCGTCTGTCTCGGTTTCTCCGGTGATGGAAAAGTTAAAACTGGTCACCGTTGAATCATCAGGGGTAAGATACTGCGTCTGGCCTCCGCGCACCTCTTTTATGCGCCCGGCATCAAGAGAAAACTCCTGGCACTGGTCCTGGCTGTTGATAAACTTCAATCCCTGGCCTCCAAGGGTCAATTGATAATTCGTTCCCTGCTGGGAAAGACAACCCTGGCCGGTTTCTTTCCTGGCCTGCCTGATATGGCGACTCATGTATTCTGCAATGTACGACGTCTGGCTGACCAATTCCTGCACGGCAAGCGCCCTGCGCTGAGCCGCAATGGCAGAAAGCATAAGCCCAGAAACAGATCCCATGAAGAGCATGAGGATGGCAATGGCTACCAATGTTTCGGCAAGCGTGAAACCGCGTTGTGAGTTAATCGTCATGGGGTGTACCAGTTATACAGTTTTTCTGCAGCCTGAACTTCCCTGGCATTCCCCCGTTCCTGCCAGGTTACCTGCACAAGAATCTCGATGGCTGAGGCGGAGGGCTGGGTGATCGTGATTTTTCTCTTGAATTTTGTGTCTTGCCCCGAGTCATACGCGTAAAAAGATCCCGTCGCTTTCAAGAAACGGTCCTGATAGGAAACAAATCCCGCGTCGTTGTAATCTATTTCGCATCCCGATGTACAGTTGACCAGTCCGTTGGTCCACGATATCGATTCGCCCTGGCGAATGCGCAAGAAATTGGTGTCCCTGACGTTTCGCACGAGTTCCAATCCTTCCTGGCCAAGATAGGAAGCGGTGAGCTGAGAAACGCTTAACGAAGTTGCGTTAATCACCCGTGAAACCAAAGCATATGCCCCCAACACTCCTATGGTCAGCACGACGACGGCGATGATGACTTCGATAAGGGTGAATCCTTTGTTCATTGGATATCAATGATTCCCCGCCTGCTCACGGTAATCGTTCTCGTTGCCGCGGGGTCGCTTTCTAAGGCAAGAATAATCTGGGCCTGGCTTGGATTGCCCGGCTTTATCGTAACCGAGGGTTCCGGCGGCACAAACACAATGCTCAGAGAAGGGTCGGGGTTCAGAGAAGATATTGCGACCCCTTGCTCCAAGACGATGGTTTCTACCGTGCTGTCAACGTTGGACTCGTATTGCCTGCTGTTGTTGCAATCCGCAAACAACAGGTAGGAATCCGGCATTGCGGTTCTGTCCCAATATAGTCCATACCCATTTATACTTCCTTGTTCGCACTGGAAGAATTGAGCCCTCAAGGCAAGCTCCCTGGCATAGGTGACGTCTTGGGAAACCTTGTGCACGGCGCGCTCTAAAGCTAACCCTTGATTCCCCCGCCTCCAATTGGGGGTAATGAGGGCTGCCATCAA
>JACPHF010000048.1 GCA_016188735.1 Parcubacteria group bacterium
CGGTAGAGCGCTGCATTCACATTGCAGAGGCCACAGGTTCGAACCCTGTAGTGCCCACAAGGGTTGACAGGATTATGATGTTCATATATGGTAGAACCATATAAAATCGTATGATGATTACTTCGACAAAGAGAGCCTTAGAGATTTCGTCCGCAATGATGATGCCTTTTTGGCGAAGGCATTGTCTGGGTTTGGAGTAAGTTAGTACCGAATTCATACCAAGAGCCTTCGCAACCTGCGACGGCCCTTTTGTTGTTCTTTGAAAACTTATATTGCCAACGTTGTCGAATGGTGTTCATGAGGACGCATGAAGCGGTATTCGTGGATACCACCGGCAACGTTGGCGAGGAGGAATACGATGGCCATTGTGCAGGTACAGCGCGAGGTAATCGAAGGGCTCGGCGAGCACGCCAAAGCCAGTCCGCTACCTGAGCGGATCGAGTCGGCGCACCTCGTACTCGACGACGGCACGCGTCTCCACACGCTCGGCGTCAGCGAGGCGCGTGAAGGCATCCATGGCGCGAATGTCCTTGTGGTGGGAGATTCTCCTCCAAGCGAGAAGCGTTCGCGCACAGGAAGACGGGATTCCAGATGTGCCTACGCGGTGCTTCTGCGGACTCCGACCAAGCAAGAGCTTGACCAGTGGAGCAATCCCGACAGCAGGAATTGCCTGTTGTGCGTGGAGCTGCTGCGGCTGGTTGAGATGAACGGGGCAAGGGCGGTCTTCGGCCGAACGGGCAAGTGCCTGCTCTACACCCAGCTCATCTGAGCTCCTATAGGCGGTATGCGATAGCACACCGCCTTTTTCTTTTTCAAGAGCATATATGATACAATGACCCAATGATAGCGAAGCTTTCACTTGAATATCTAACATGGCATTTCAGCGTCATGCCCCGCGCCATAGCGTCAGCATGGAAGGATATTTTCATATTCGGTCTCGACTATTTCTCTCTCCCGGTTCTCATAAAAACACTCTTTTCTCCGTGGAGAAGATACTCGTGGAGTTACCCCGCGGGATTTCAACCGGCGGCAATTCTGGAGGCCCTGGTATCTAATTTCATTTCACGCATCCTGGGCGCCATCATGCGCCTCGGCCTTATTATCATAGGCGCATGCGGAGAACTTCTCATTGGCGTTGCGGGAGCCGCTGTTTTTCTTTTGTGGCTCGCATTGCTTCCCCTGGTCATCCTAAGCTTTTTTTATGGCGTCATCCTCATCTTTTAATCTTGAGAATACGGGAACTGCCGCAGCGGCTCTCGGCCTTGATAGGATATGTCCTCCGGGACTCCGCAAAGCACTGGAAATGGTTTCGCGGCTCGTATTCATACTGGCTTTTTCCCTGTTTCTTTTCGGATTCCTGACCAATGTATTCTCTCTGGGACAGCTGAGATTCTTTCTCGGCCTCAGCCTTCTTTCATGCGCCCTTGCGGTGAAGATGTTTCTTTTTGGACTTTTCCGCGCATTCCTTCTAGAAAGGACGCGAGGCGCCTCATTTGAGGTTTTCAGGGCGCTTGAAGAAGCAAAGACTCTCGCGAAGCGTAAAAAGCTAGCCGAGATTTCTTCGCATGTGCTGTGCCTCGTCCTTCTGGAGCAGAATCCTTCTTTTAATTTTGTTCTTCTTCGGCTGCTGCTGGATAAACAGAGCATGGTTTCCCAGTTGCGCAACGCCGTAGCGCTTCTTCCGCGCATTCCGGCAAAAACTCCGGAGATTCCATACGAAAAAGACATGGAAAAGGTTTTTGAAGAGGCAATGTCGCACGCAAAGGAACGAAACAAAAAGATGACTCACGGAATGCTCTTTGCCGCGGCCAGCAGGGTAAATCCGGTGCTCAAAGATATTCTTCTTAAAACAAACCTTGAACCGGAAGACCTGTTCCATCTTGTTGCGTGGCAGGAACGCCTGGAAGAGAATCTCAAAAAACAGAAGCGGTTCTGGCTGAAGGAAAACCTTCAAATGAGAGGCAGCCTGGGAAGAGACTGGGCGAACGCGTATACCGCCACCCTTGATCGGTTCATCATACACCTGACGGAAGCGGTGCAGAAGTTCGGATTCCCCCGCGTCATCGGCCACGAGAAAGAAATGAAAGCCATTGAGCGTGTCCTGACCCGCCAAGAACGCCACCACGTCCTCATTATAGGAGAACCGGGATCCGGAAAGAAGAATATGATATGGGATTTGGCTTCTGCCATGCAGCTGGGCCAGACCACTTCTGAA
>JACPHF010000049.1 GCA_016188735.1 Parcubacteria group bacterium
CTGAAAGAGGCCCGACAGAAAAAGCGCGAACGGAAACGCAAGAACCCGAGCATCAACTCCCTGTGAAAGTCCGAGAAAAAAACTAAGCCATGCGGGAACCCCGAAAGTTTGAATTATAAATATCAAAGAAACCGCAAAGAATATGTTGAGCGCAACGGACGACAGCCCGATGACGGTCGGGGTTTTTGTGTCCTGCATGGCGAAAAACGCCCTCGCCAGGAGCGGGATAAGGGCCTGAAATACGACGCCCAGCGCGAATACTCCGAAAAGCGCCGCGGTCAGGCTTGCGTCTTCAACGTCAAAGTTCCCCACGCCGTAACTTAACCGAACCACGGCAGAACGGAACAAAAACATGAGTCCTGCAATTGGGAGAACAAGCACCATGACGTACCTAAGGGCGGAAGTGAAAACGGCTTTCATGTCGGCTTCCTTCTTTTCCGCAAACGCGCGCGACAGAGCGGGAAACGCGGCTATGGCAAAGGGCACTCCGATAAGGTTTATTGGAAACGACTGGAGATCGTTCGCAAAGGCAAACACCGTAATGCTTCCCGCGGAAAGCATTGAGGCAAGCGAAGTCATGACGATAGCGTTGAGCTGGTATCCCATTGCTCCTGGTATGCGGGGAAGCGCAAGGCGCAATACTTTTGCGATGGATGGATCTTTGGGCCGGAACGCGAATTTCCAGATAAACCCCGAAGCAAAAAAAGAAGGAAGCTGGATGAGAAAGTATAGTCCGGCTCCTCCGATGACTCCGACGCCGACTCCAAGCACCCCCATGGAGGGAGCCAGGAATACGATGCCGGCAATAATGCCCAGGTTATACAAAATAGGAGCCAGGGCGTACGCGATAAAGCGGTTATGGTACTGAAGCACTCCCGAAAGAACGGATGAGATGCCGAACAGCACGGGGCTCAGGAACAGAAGACGCGTCAGGGCAATGGCAGACGCCTTTTGTTCGGGACCGAATCCGGGGGCGACAAGCTCCATGAGCAGGGGGGCGAAAATCGCAAGAATCGCGCAAAATGCCCCAAGAACCACGAGCAGAACATGGAGCAGGTTGTTTACGAACTCACATGCCTCTTCTTTTCCCCGGCTGGCATACTCGCCGCAAAATACACGTCGGTTTCGCCCGAAGCTCCGAACTGGTTTCCAAGGAGGCGGTTGCGCACAAGTCCAAGGAATGCGCTCACCAACGAAGAGGCCGTCAGCACAAAAGCCGAAGTGCGCATATCCAATGTCTTCAGATTCAAGAGATTTATCATCTTTATCACTATATCATAAAGGGGAAACGAAACCCGCCCCTCCTGAGAGGGGCGGGAAACGCCAAGTTGTCAGTAAGCCGAATTCTGTTTTGGGCAATCATCTATCTGTCTCGTCCATTACTGGACGGATCAAGCGAGCTACCTTTTTACGGAATACTCTACATGAAAGCAGAATTTCCGGTTTGCTCTTGCACCCAGGTAAGGATTTTGCCGTTTCACTCCCAGGATTACTCTTGGGACTCGCCCCGTCGTTCGACGGGGCGTCTTTCGGCTTTCGCCTCAAGACGTCTCTGCTCGCACCTCTCGGATCACTCCGGACGGGCGTTACCCGCTACCCGTGATCTCATGAAGAGAACTGAGTGTTCGGACTTTCCTCCCCGCCTTGGGCGGGGCGATTGCCTTGACAACTTGTGCTCAAAGTATGGTCTGAAAACCCTTGTTTGTCAAGGCATCATCCAATGTCTCGTTGACCATGGCGTCGGCAACCTTGTTCTGTTCCCTTGGCACCGCTTCAAAAGAAACGCTTTTGAAATCCAGCTTGAGATTCCAGAGCTGAAGAAAAAACTTCTGGGTGGTCGGATGTTCAATCTTATACCGCCCCGTCATCTGTTTTACCAGCAATTCCGAATCGGCCCGCATATGCACGTCCGACTTCTTCGCCTTTTCTTTCCCGATGAGGGCCTTGAGTTTCTTGAGGGCGAAAATTGCCGCACGGTATTCGGCCTCGTTGTTCGTAACCTCGCCCAAATACTCTCCGTATTTCTTGAGAACATTTCCCCGGCCGTCGCAAATGACGACCCCCAGGGCTGCGGGTCCAGGATTCCCCCGTGCTCCTCCGTCCGTATACGTAATGAACGCGCTATGTTCTGACATAGGTCTTAAAATATTCGGCCAAGCATGCGCTAAACTTTTCCAGATTCTCGTTCTTCAGCCTGAAGCCGGACGCCTGAACATGCCCCCCGTACCGCTCCAGCAGATCCTGGCATTGCTCCATGGCGCGCACCGTATGGAATCCCGAAGGCGCTCTCACGCTTCCCAGGCTTTCCCCTTCGCGCTTCTTAAACAGGAACACGGGCTTGTCTTCTTCGTTTGTGATGATGGAGGCGACGCTCCCCAGTAATTCGTAATCGAACGATTCATCCCCTTCAAACACGAAGGGTTCGTCTTTTTTGGGAGCGATGCGCCTTCTCACTTCCTGCGCCAACTGGCGCACACGCTCTCTCCTTATTTTACCTTGCTTGGAAAAATCTTCCACCATTTCTTGCGCCTCTTCCAGCGACTGCGTCGTCAAAAGCCGAAAAGCGCCCGGATACCCCTCCGACACGTCTCGAACATTCAAAACGCCGATCATTTTCTCCAGGGCAAGCTGCCGGTTCTCGCGCACCAACTCTTCCTCCTGTTCGAGAAAGGCGCGGATGCCGGGCCTCCATGATTCAAAAAAGGCATCCGTCCCCTGTTCAACGATGGCCAGATTGTCTTCTCTCCGGGGCATCATGTCTGCCACCGTGCCTAAGGCAGCCAGCTCAAGCATGCTCCGTTCCAGAGAGGAGGATATTCTGTCTCCGAGTACGGCTTTTGCGACCAGGAACGCGAGGCCGCACGCGGCAAATCCCTTAAACGGATAGTCGTCTCCAGGCTG
>JACPHF010000050.1 GCA_016188735.1 Parcubacteria group bacterium
ACTCCCACGTCATGGTATGGACGGCCTCCTTTTTCCGCCTATTTCGGACTAACGTGCCGATACCGAGAGGATCTGCAAGACTGCTATTGCTCGCACTTGCGAGTACTGAGAGCTTTTTCATCTCCCCTGGCTGAAAAGAGCTGTCTCCAATCCTCTTTGCTGCATCCCAATCCTGGGCCGCAGGAAAGAAAATTTGAATGCGTTTTATCAATAGTACGCCGCCATGCATCCGTGTCAAGATCTTCAAATCAATGATATGATAATCCAATGCCGAAAGTATATAAGTCCCTTACGAGAAAAAAAGAGGAACTGAAGCCAGGACAAGATAAAAAGCTGAGACTTTTTGTCTGCGGGCCTACGGTATACGATTGGTCGCATATTGGCCACGCGAGAACATACATTGTCTTTGACGCCATGGTCAGGTATTGGAGGTCTCTTGGTTTTGACGTCTTCTACCTCCAGAACATCACCGATATTGATGACAAGATCATCCAGCGGGCCCAAGAGCAGGGACAGGATCCCTTGACCTTGGCCGACACCTTTGCCGAATACTACTTTGAAGACATGGACGCTCTCGGCATACGGAGCGTGAGCAAATACGCGAAGGCGACCGACTACATACAAGAGATCATTTCCCAGGTGCAGCGCCTGGAAAAGCAAGGATATGTCTACGTCATTGAGGACGGGGTCTATTATGACGTCACAAAGTTCAAAGGATACGGAAAGCTCTCGGGAAGAACGAGTGAGGGAGCGGAAGACGCACTATCCCGCATCGATGAATCCGTGCAGAAAAAACACAAGGGAGATTTTGCATTGTGGAAGTTTTCTCCGCCAACTGGCGGAGAAGAAGAACCCGCGTGGACGAGCCCCTGGGGAAACGGCCGCCCGGGCTGGCACATTGAAGACACCGCCATTACGGAAAAAGAGTTCGGCGAGCAGTATGATATTCACGGAGGAGCCCGGGATCTTCTGTTTCCTCATCACGAAGCAGAAATCGCCCAGATGGAAGCGCTTTCCGGCAAAGAACCCCTGGTCAGGTACTGGCTGCACGCGGGATTCTTGACCGTAGAAGGAGAAAAGATGTCAAAGTCCCTGGGTAATTTTATTACCATCAGGGAGTTCGTCAAAGAGCGCTCGGCCCGGACAATGCGCCTTCTCATTCTGGGCTGCCATTACCGTTCTCCCGTTGACTATTCTTCCGTTCTCGTCCAGCAGACGGAACAGGATCTCAAGCGCATTGATGAGTTCATCTGGAAGCTGGAATCGGCCGAGGGCGCGGGTACGGGCAACGCATGGCAGAAACTTTTGCAAGAGTCGGACAAGGAATTTTGGGCTGCCCTGGAGGACGATTTCAATACCCCAAAAGCAATAGCTTCCCTTTTCAACCTTATCCGCTCCGTCAATCCCCTGCTTTCAAACAACGAACTGGGAAAAGAAGGGGCCGAGGCAATTCTCAAATTTCTTGGAAAGGCAGACGAGATATTCGGTTTTCTTTTCTGGGGCAGGGGAGAAATAAAAGAAGCTCCCGCGGAAATTCAAACGCTCTTGGAAGAACGCGAAAAGGCGAGAAAATCAAACAACTGGAACAAAGCCGACGAACTCCGGGACCGCATACTCGAGGCCGGCTGGCAGATAGACGATACCTCAGACGGCCCCCGTCTAAAAAAGAAGTAACCCCTTATTTGCCAAAATATCCCAAAAGAGTAGGATAACAATCACTCGCATGCCGGAAAAAACAACTCATCCGTTTACGCTCCCCGACAAGCTTCCCCCTCAAAACGTGGAGGCAGAAATGTCTTTGTTGGGCTCCTTGATGCTGGACAGGGATGCCTTCACCCGGGTGGGCGATTTTTTGGAACCTCGCGACTTCTACAAAGAACAGCATCAGAAAATCTACGAAGCCATCGTTGACGTCTTTGAAAGGAAAGAATCCATAGACGTGCTTTCCGTAACGGCGCGCCTCAAAGAAAAGGGCCAGCTGGACGGCATCGGGGGTTCCGGGTACCTCACCCAGCTCATGAACACCGTGCCTACCGCTTCCCACGTGCTCAGCTATGCAAAACAGGTGCAGAAGAAACGCATTCTCCGCGACCTTATCTCCGCCTCCTCCGAGATAGGCATGCTTGGCTACAACGAATCGGAAGATCCCGAAGTGCTGGTTGACCAGGCGG
>JACPHF010000046.1 GCA_016188735.1 Parcubacteria group bacterium
CAAGCACGCCTATGGCTTCCGAGACCCAGCGGTGAACCGCGTCGGCACTTACCATCCGGAGGCTGGTAAGCGCCTCTACTTCTTCGGCGAGACGTCTCAGCTGAATGATTGTTCCCGCCTCGTGGGAGGCGTTTGCGATCGCCGTGATGCGCGCCGCGATGTCCGGCAGTCCCTCCAATCGAGGGAACTCCTTCAACGTCAGGAGCTCCGGCGCCGTGATCCCGAGACGCTTTGCGAGAATCTCTGCCGCTCGAAGAGAGGCGCGAGTGCGGCCTGTCTCGAGAAGGCTGATGAAGCCCTTGCTGAAGTCGTCTCCGGCAAGCTGGGCTTGCGTCATACCCTTCTCGTTCCGGAGCTTCCTCACGTTCTCCCCGACGGTGGGATCGATCGGCCCCTTTGCCTTCTGACGCACGACTCGTTTCTTCTTTTTGTCCACGGTCCCTCCACAGCAAAAATTGTCAAAGATGCAGGTGAGTTTCTATACCATAATCGCTAGCATTAGTCAATAATTGACATAAAATCAAATTTATAGTAAAAAACTACTAAACTACCGACTCTGGAATTTACAACTCAGTCGGTAACGCGCAGTTCTTTCTACAGGGAGAAATTAAAGATGACAGCGCTCCAAGTGAAGTTCTGGGGGGTTCGCGGCAGCATTCCTGCTCCCATCACAAGCGCAGACGTCAGAAGCAAGGTCTGGAAGGCCGTCGCCGAATACGAGCTGCACCGGGGCGAGGGGAATCCCGAAGCGATCGAGCGCGCCGTTGACCAGGCCGGTCACGATTCCGGACAAGGTCCCGTGCAGACCTTCGGCGGCAACACATCCTGCGTGGAGGTGGTCTACGGAGACGGCGAGACGCGCATCGTCCTCGACATGGGAACGGGTCTCCGCCCTCTCGGCAACAAGCTCTTCGGCGAGATGCTGAAGAAGAAGGGCCTCAAGATCACCTTCCTCCTCTCGCACGTCCACTGGGATCACATCCAGGGGCTTCCGTTCTTCGGTGAGCTCTACTGGAACAAGGAGAACGGCCGGACCGAGAACTCATGGTCCTTCCACGGAGGGACCGACTGGCAGAGAACCGCGGAAGAGTGCCTGAAGGGCCAGATGGACCCTCCGGTCTTCCCGGTCTCGTGGCGCGAGATCGAACGGATCACTCACGAGATCCAGCTTCACAGCGTGAGCGACATGGTGTCGTTCACGGTGGGCGAGCTCTCGGTTCGCGCAAGGAAGCTCGACCACCCGCAGGAGACCTACGGCTACCGCATCACGACGCCGGACGGGAGGGTTGTCGTCTACTCGACCGACAACGAGCCCCGCGACCCGAATGTTCCCGCGCCGCCGCTCTTGAAGCTCGCGGCAGGGGCCGATCTCTGGATCACGGACTGCCAGTACACCTACGATGCGTACAACGGCAAGACCGGAGTTCCTCACCACGGATGGGGTCACTCGTACCCGGAGGCGGTCGCGAAGACCGCGATCGAAGCTGGCGTGAAGACCGTCGTGCTGTTCCACCACGATCCTGGCTCAAGCGACGAGGCGATCGCGGACATGAGGCAACACACGCAGGATCTCGTCGGTTCTGACATCAAGGTCATCGCAGCCTGGGAGGGCCTCGAGCTCACCATTTGATGGCTGGGATTGGCGCCGGGATCATTGATCTCGGCGCTTTTTATTTCCAGAATTTTCGTGATTTCAATATTAAAAAAGAGGCCAGGAACGAGTTCCCTGGCCTCATACGAAGGCGGTGCGTCAATGGCCGCCGGCCGGCGATGTTGGTGGCTGGCTCATCTCGGCCACGGCCCCGACGATGAACATCGCCACATAGATGCCTCCCAGCCCCACCAGGACACCCGCAACAGACGCGAATGCCTCGATGAAACCGTGGTTCACGCCGACTCCGAAGAAGACGCCCAACAAGAACGCGATGAGAGTCGGCCTGATCTCCGGCTGCGGGTCGGGCTGCGGGGATTCCACGTACCAGTAGCGGCTCATGATGAGGTAGGAGTTCGCCCCGGCAAGCAGGGCGAGGAACCCTACCCAGCCGAAGTCGTCCCACCTCATGCGGCTGTAGTTCGCGAGGATCATCCCCAAGACGATCCAGAACCACCAGCCGGCTGCTTTCGCGAGATCGTAAAGCGCTTTCCGCACCTTTAACCTCCTTCCAAGGAACTACTTGCTACCGACTTTATACAATAACTGCTATAATTAGTCAAACATGGATTACAAGGCGGTATATACGGAGAACTATTTCAACGGCAAGGATTCTTTTTTCTACAGGCTGGGATACGGAAGATTCTCCAAGCTCTATTTCGACAATCTCTTCAGCCCTTTGAAGCCGTATCTCCGTACGCTCAAGAAGGGAAAGGTCTTGGACATCGGGTGCGCGTACGGATTCATGCTGCAGCGCTTTCCTGATTCGTTTGAAAAATTCGGCATGGATGTTTCCGATCATGCGATCAAGGAAGCTTCAAGACGCCTGCCTCGTGCGATATTAAAAGTGGGGGAAGCCGAGCGCAAGTTTCCTTTCCGGAATGATTTTTTTGACGTCGTCATATGCAATGACGTGTTGGAGCATCTTGAAGATCCCGTAAAAGCCCTGAAGCATATATACGAAGCATTGAAAAAGGGCGGCATCCTTTACATCAACACTCCGAACGCGAACTGGATCAGAACCGCGCTGTTTCGGTATGCGGACATACGGGAGCATCATATTTCCCTGTTCGGCCATCGGGCGCTGCTTGACGCATTAGCCAGTGCCGGCTTTGCCGTGCAGGATCACTGGACGTGCGTAAACATTGCGCCGTTTTTTTCTCTGACATTCAGATCAAATCTCGGCACCGAATCCGCATTCATATGCAGGAAATAAGAACCATTCGCTTCGCTCAGAACCTTTTTTCCTGCATTCATATGCAGGAAATGAATTTTGTGATATGTTGCGCATGTTATGCAAGATAGCGTTCAGCATCATGCCGCAAACTCCGGTTTCTACGGCTTGGGCATTGCCCCGGCTCTTTTAGGAATACTTCGGCGCCTCAAATTCACGGATCCCACCCCAATCCAGACCCAGGCAATTCCCATCGCAATTCAGGGGAAAGACATGGTGGGCATAGCACAGACGGGAACCGGAAAGACGTTCGCATTCGGGATTCCCATGATTCAGCGGTTGGAACAGATACGGAAACAGGGCCTTGTTGTCGTTCCCACGCGCGAACTCGCTCTTCAGGTTGACGAAGAATTGCGCAAGATAGGTCATGGCATGGGGCTGAGAACCGCCGTATTGATAGGGGGAACTTCCATCGGGCCGCAAATCCACGCCCTTTCCAGAAGGCCGCATATCGTCATTGCGACTCCGGGAAGGCTGATTGACCATCTGAATCAGCGCACGATTCGGCTTGATGGTGTCGGCATTGTCGTGCTGGATGAAGCGGACCGCATGCTTGACATGGGATTCCTGCCCCAGATCCAGAAGATTCTTCAGCGGCTGCCCAAAGACCGCCAGACCATGCTGTTTTCGGCAACCATGCCCACCGAGATCATGAAGATAGCGGCGGCATACATGAAACTTCCGGTGCGGGTAGAGATTGCTCCTACGGGAACCCTTGTAGAAAGCGTAACCCAGGAACTCTTCATCGTTTCAAAAGATCAGAAACCGGCGCTTCTTGGAAAACTTCTTGAAAACTACCAGGGCTCGGCATTGATATTCACGAGAACGAAGTACGGCGCAACAAAACTCATGCGTCATATCAGGAATTTGGGCATTGGAGCCGCCGAGCTTCATTCGAACAGGACATTGGGCCAGCGCAGGCAGGCACTTGAAGGATTTAAGCTGGGAAGGTATCGTGTTCTTGTCGCGACAGACATAGCTTCCCGCGGCATTGACGTTGTCGGCATTGAGCTGGTGGTTAATTACGACCTGCCCTCTACGTCGGACGATTACGTGCACCGCATCGGCCGCACGGCGCGGGCGGGAGCCCAGGGCCATGCTATTACCTTTGCCATGCCCCAGGAGCAGCATGAGGTCCGTGCGATTGAACGCCTCATTCGAAAACCCCTGCCGGTGTCCAGGCTTCCCGAACTTCCGCGGGTCCAGTTTGAACCATCCAGGCCGCCCTATCGCCAGCAACAGCGGCCGTGGAGCAGGGGAAGAAGCGGCTATCAGGGCAGGCGCCATCATTCATACAGATTCCGATCATGAAACCGTCTCATCTGTTAAGCATCGGAGTCGTCATAATCGCAGGAGGTATTGTATACTTCGTATTCTCGAATAATTTTTCTCCAGGGCGGCAGGATTTGCTGGCGCTCCAGACACAAGGAAATCAATCCATATCACCAACCATGGAACAGACAAATATTACCATTGAAGATATCCTGGTAGGGCAGGGGGCCGAAGCAAAAACAGGAAACACGGTGTCCGTGCAGTACAGGGGAACCCTGCTGAACGGAATACAATTTGACAGTTCGTACGACAGGGGAGAGCCATTCTCTTTCACCATTGGGCAAGGCCAGGTTATCCGGGGATGGGAGCAGGGGATACCCGGAATGAAAGTGGGCGGCAAACGCAAACTTGTCATTCCTTCCGCGTTAGCGTATGGAGATCGGGCGATTGGCAGCATTCCTCCAAATTCCACACTCGTGTTTGAGGTGGAGTTGCTCTTAGTGCAGTAAGCCATTTGCTTGACACACCGGCGGATAGACAACATAATGTGATTGTCTGTACGCGTCGAGGTACACCACATATTCATTCAGTAGAGTAGTCCGAATCGCAAGATTTTGACTTTTCAATTCAGTGGAAGAAGAAAAAAAACCATTTGCGAGGCCGATGATCCAGGGAGACTGGCAGTGCTCTGAATGCGGGACCAAGATTACCGAGTTGCCGTTTGAACCGGCTGCCGGTCGTCCGATATTCTGCAAGGAGTGCTACAAGTCAAAGCGCCCGGCTCGCCCAGATTTCTCGCGATAGACGCGGTCAATTCCCCGCATGCCTCCCGGCCTGCGGGGTTTTGTTTTGCATGGAAACGCGTTTGACAAAGAGCAAGCGGCTACTCTACACTTGAAGAACATGAAGCATAAGAAGGTCGTGAAGCGCCGCGCGGACACCTCGTTTGACATCCCCCGCACAAAAGTGCGGGTGATTGGCATCGGAGGAGGCGGAGGAAATATCGTCGCAGAGATCGCTTCTCGCGTTTCGCGGGTTGATTTCTTTGCGGCAAACACCGACACGCAGGACCTGAAGAAAGCTCACGCAAGGGTTCGCATATTTCCTTTCGGACAGAAACTTACGCGAGGATTGGGCTGCGGCATGGATGCCGGCCTCGGAGAGCTTGCGGCAAGATCCGAAAAAGACCGCATGAAGAAACTCTTTGAAGGACAGGATGTTTCCATTATCATAGCTTCCCTGGGAGGCGGAACGGGGAGCGGGGCGGCCCCGGTGTTTGCCCAAGCGGCCCGAGAAGCCAAGAGCCTGGTGCTGGGCATTTTTACGCTGCCGTTTGAGTTTGAAGGAAAGAAGCGCAAAGAGATCGCGCATTCAGCGTTGGAGAAAATACGCCCTCTCGTGAACGCCTACACCATGATTCCGAACGAGCGGATTTTCAAGACCATAGAAAAGACCACTCCGTTTCCGCAGGCCTTATCGATCCTCAACAGGAAACTCGCCGATTCCCTGGAAGGACTGATTGATGCCTTGTATAGCCCGGGACTGATCAATATTGATTTTGCCGACGTACGGTCTGTCCTTGAGGGGAGGGGCCGTCTTGCGTATGCTTCCGCGGTGGCCGTTACGGGATCCGACCGTGCGAAGGGAGCGCTGAACGCGCTGTTTGCCAATTCTCTTCATGAGTACGGTGTGCAAGGAGCAGACCGCATTCTTTTCCACCTGGCAGCAGACAAGAATCTCAAAATGCAGGAAGTCGCAGACGTAAGCAGGGGCATTTTTTCTCTTAACCCGAAGGCCCGCATCATTCTTGGTATTACGCTTCGCCCCGAATTCAAAGACAAGCTGAAGGCCATGCTGTTTGCCGTAGGGTGCGCAGAAGGAAAGCAGGCCCCCGACCTTACGCCGAGACTCGGGACAAGCCGCAAACCCGAGAAAAAAGCGGCACAGCCTCAAAAAAAACAGCGCAGTGTTGTCCAGAAGAAGAAGATAAAGCGTGCGAAGAAGGTTCTTGCTCGCCTCGCTGCCAAACGAGCGGTCAAACAGCATGAGAAAAAAGAAGAACCAGCAGAGAAAACCAGGAAGACCGCCCTGGATCTCAAGCAGGAGCTGGACGGGAAGCTTCGGGAAATCCAGGAAGAGGAGAAGAAATGGGATATTCCCGCGTTTTTACGGGTAAAGATCAAGCGGTAATCCAGATACCATGGCGGAGATTACAAAGGCAATCTTGCCCATCGCAGGCCTGGGCACCAGATACCTGCCCGTTTCCAAGGCGATTCCAAAAGAGCTTCTGCCGCTCGTGGACAAGCCCCTGGTGCAGTATGCCGTGGAAGAAGCAAAGGCAAGCGGCATTACGGAAATCATTTTTGTCGTCAACTCAAACCGGAAGTTCATCGAGGACTATTTCAGACGATCTTTGAAATTGGAAAAAACCCTGGAAGAACGCAAGCAGGAGCATCTGCTCAGACTTCTCAAGCGAATTGAAGAGCTGGGAGAGGGGATGACGTTTTCATTCGTGTCAGACAAGTCCCTAGGAGACGGCCATGCGATTCTGCAGGCAAAAAAGCTTGTCGCAGACGAGCCCTGCCTCGTCATGTTTCCCGACGACGTGGTTGATTCCGAGGTGCCGTGCGCCAAACAGCTTTGCCAGGTATTTAAAACCGCCCAAAAACCGGTTTTCGCGCTCTACGAACTAAAGGAAGAACAGGTCTTCGCGTACGGCGTGGCCAGGGTGGAAACGATCGCAAAGCGGTTCTACAAGCTCAAGGAATTCGTGGAGAAGCCCAATCCAGGGACGGCTCCTTCCAATCTTGTGTGGCTGGGGAGAGCCATTATTACGCCGGAGGTGTTTGACTACCTGAAAAAAACGAGACCCAATAAAAAAGGGGAAATTATCTTAGCCGAAGCTTTGTCTCAGATGCTGAGAGATGGTATAATGGTGTATGGATATGAAGTGGAAGGGAAATGGCTGGAATGCGGAGACAAGATAGGCTGGCTTCGTTCCAACCTCTACCTTTCTCTCAAGCATCCCGAGTTCGGAAAAACAATGACTGCATTTCTTAAGGAGGAAAAACTTCTATGAGCAAGGTAACCAAAGATCTTCTTCAAACCATATATCCCCCTCGTCCTTCCGAAGTCCGAAAGTACGACTACGGCCTTTTGCTTGTCATTGGAGGATCCGATTTCTATTCTGGAGCTCCGGCGCTTTCCGCGTTGGCCGCTTTTAAGGCGGGTCTGGACATGGTGCGCATCATAGCTCCAAAGAGGGCGGCCGACATCATCGCTTCTTTCTCTCCGGTGCTTGCGGCATACCCCATTGCGAATACCCGCGTCTTAAAAAATGATCTTCCCCTCCTTCTTGAAATGACCGCGTCCGCCAAAGCCACGGCGCGGGGGAACGTTGCCGTCCTGATCGGAGGAGGAATGGGAAGAACCGAAGAAACGCTCCAGACGATCGCGGACTATCTTGCGCACACGGATATTCCTGCTGTCATTGACGCCGACGGCATCCACGCGGCGGCAAAGAACCCAGGGGTATTGGCCGGAAAGCCTTTTGTCGTGACTCCGAACACGTTTGAATTTGCCCTGCTCACGGGAAAAGAAGTGCGCGAACTTCCTCATGAAGAACGCGTGAAGGTGGTGCAGGAAGAAGCGACCAGGCTTCAGACAACCATTTTGTTGAAAGCCGCGATAGACATCGTTTCAGACGGCAAAGAAATCCTTACCAATGAAACAGGATCTCCATATATGTCGGGAGGCGGCTTGGGAGACACGCTGTCGGGCATTATCGGAGCGCTGCTTTCCCGCGGGATATCTCCCATGCAGGCGGCAGCGGCAGGAGCCTACATCAATGGAAAAGCAGGGGAGATTGCGGGGGCGAAACTCAAGGAATCCCTCACCGCAATGGATGTCATTGATGCGATTCCTCAGGTAATTGGATGAACACAAGAATTGCCATAAATGGGTTCGGACGCATCGGAAGGCTTTTGTTTCGTCAGGTATGCGAAAAAGGCGGTTGTGCGGTCGTTGCCATCAATGATTTGGGCGATATTGAGAACCTGGCCTATCTGCTCCAGTATGATTCCGTGTACGGAACATTCAAAGAGCGGGTGGAGGCGAAAGGGAATTCATTGATAGTCGGGGGAAGAGAAACCCGTGTACTGCATGAAAAAGATCCTCTGCTGCTTCCGTGGAAAGATCTTAAGATTGACGTCGTGGCGGAAGCGACCGGCATGTTTGAGTCGTACGAGAAAGCGCGGGTGCACCTGAAAGCGGGAGCTAAGCGCGTTGTTATCACCGCCCCCGCAAAAGACGAGGACGGAGAGCGGCATAAAACCGTGCTCATGGGAGTGAACGAAAAAGATCTTGCGGCCTGCGAGATTTCTTCAAACGGCTCGTGCACGACAAATGCGGCTGCCGCTGTCATGCAGATCTTGAGCGAGAATCCCGGAATTCTGAAAGCCAATCTGAATACGGTGCACGGCTATACCGCAACGCAGAATCTGGTTGATGGTCCCACGAGGGGCAAAGATTTCAGGCGGGGGAGAGCCGCGGCCCACAATATCGTGCCCTCAAGCACGGGAGCGGCAATTGCGGTGACGCGGGCCGTGAAGGAATTGCAAGGAAAGTTTGACGGCGTGGCCTTGCGGGTCCCCACGCTCACGGGTTCCATCGCTGACATTACGTTTTTGGCAAAACGAAAAACTTCCGCAGAAGAGATCAACGATATTTTGACCAAAGCGGCAAAAGAACCAAGGTGGCAGGGAATTTTAAAAGTGACCCGAGACCCACTCGTTTCTTCGGATATTATCAAGGAGCCGTATGCCGCAATTGTTGATCTGAATTTTACCCGTGTCGTTGCAGGAGACCTGGTAAAGGTGCTTTGCTGGTACGACAACGAATGGGGGTATGTCGCGACGCTCGTGAAGCATATTGAGGCTGCGGCAGCCGCCCTCTAAAGAAAAATGACGGTTTTTCCTTTCATTGCATCCGTATTGTCTATTGTGTACGCCGCCTTTTTGGCGGCAAGGGTTTTGCAATCTCCCGCGGGAGATCCTGCGATGAGGGAGATCGCCAGGGCAATTCAGGAAGGCGCCTCCGCGTTTCTCAAGAGGCAATACCGGACGATCGCAATCGTCGCCATTCTCATATTCTTCATCCTCTGGTTCGTATTTCCTGAAAACAAGGGCATCGCTTTTGGGTTTTTGGTTGGGGCCATGGCATCGGCTCTTGCGGGATTCTTGGGAATGACGGTTTCGGTGCGGGCAAATGTGCGGGTTGCTGCAGCCGCGCAAAGCTCTCTTGGAAAAGCCTTTTCTCTTGCCTTTAGCGGAGGAGCGGTAACGGGATTTTTTGTGGTAGGCTTGGCGCTTCTTGCGGTTTCCGGTTTCTACGCCCTTACCCATAATCTTCAGGCCCTGGTAGGCCTCGGATTCGGAGGGTCTCTGATCTCTATTTTTGCGAGGCTGGGAGGGGGCATTTACACCAAGGCGGCGGACGTGGGAGCGGATATTGTGGGGAAGGTGGAGGCCGGCATTCCAGAAGACGATCTTCGGAACCCCGCTGTTATTGCGGATAACGTGGGGGACAACGTGGGAGACGATGCCGGTATGGCTGCCGATCTTTTTGAAACCTACGCGGTGACCATGGTTGCGGCAATGCTTCTGGCTGCTTTTCTTTTCCCCGGCGTTGCAAGCGTTGTCGACCTGCCACAGCTCTTGGGCGGAGTTGCGGTGATTGCGTCCATAGCGGGGAGTTTTGCGGTAAGGCTCTTTGGGAAGGGGATCATGAGGGCCCTTTACCAAGGCCTTCTCGCGAGCGCGGGACTTTCCCTTATCGGGTTCTTTTATCTTTTAAAGCAGCAGGGGTTTCAAGATGTTCTTCTCCCTTGGTTTGGCGCCATGGCTGTCGGGATTGCGGCAACTCTTGCAATGGTGGCAATCACCGAGTACTACACTTCAAAAAACTTCAGGCCGGTCAGGGCCATTGCGGAAGCATCAAAAACAGGATCCGGCACCAACGTGATTATGGGTCTTGCGATGGGCATGGAATCGACCGCGGTTCCCATCATCGTGATTGTTGCAGGAGCCCTGATCGCGTACGGTTTAGCCGGCCTGTTTGGAGTGGCCCTTGCGGCGGTTGCGATGCTTTCTTTGGCTGGCATTGTTGTCGCAATCGATGCGTTTGGGCCCATTACCGACAACGCCGGAGGAATCGCAGAAATGGCAAATCTTTCAGAATCCACCCGCGAATCCACCGATTCTCTTGACGCGGTCGGCAATACCACAAAGGCCGTAACAAAATCCTATGCCATAGCTTCGGCCGGCCTTGCAGCTCTTGTGCTGTTCTTTTCCTATACCCAGGAACTCATCAAAGATGCGGCGGCAGGAACCACGTTTCGCTTTGAGCTCGGCGACCCCTATGTTCTCGCGGGACTCTTTTTGGGAGGGGCCCTGCCCTATCTTTTTGGGTCTTTGGCAATGAGGGCCGTAGGCTCGGCGGCCGGAGCCGTCGTGGAAGAGGTGCGAAGACAATTCAGAGAGATTCCGGGAATTATGGCGAGATCGGCAAAACCAGATTATGCCGCAGCGGTCGATATCGTTACGCGAGCCGCACTCAAGGAAATGATTTTCCCCACCCTCATTGTGGTCGCTTCCCCCATTGCCGTAGGTTTCATCTTGGGGCCGGAAGCCCTGGGAGGATTTCTCATAGGCACCATTGTCACCGGACTCTTTGTCGCAATCTCAATGACCTCGGGGGGCGGAGCCTGGGACAATGCAAAAAAGTTTATTGAATCGGGGAATCTTGGAGGCAAGGGCTCCGAGGCGCACAAGGCCGCGGTGACCGGAGACACGGTAGGGGATCCCTATAAAGATACCGCGGGTCCCGCCATTAACCCTTTGATTAAGGTTGTGAACATCATTGCAATTTTATTGGCGGGATTTTTCGTGTGATGAAACCAGGATCGCTCAAGGACTATCTTGGGAAGGCAAAGAAAGAAGGATGGGCCCTCGCGCATTTTAATTTTTGCACCATTGATCAGCTGCATGCCATTGTGCAGGCGGCGCAAGAAGAATTAGCGCCCGTGCTGGTTGGAACGGCAGAAAAAGAACTCAGGTTTTTCGGCGCGGAGGAAGCCGCGGCGCTCGTCGGCATTTTCCGCAAGCGGGGAGTCGCCGTATTTTTGAACGCCGACCATTGCACAAGCGTTCAGTCGGCAATGGCAGCCTGCGAGTCGGGATATGATTCCGTGCACATCGATCTGTCCAGGGAATCGTTTGAGGAGAACATGAAGGGCACGAAAGAAGTCGTGGAGTTCGCAAAGAAAAAACGCCCCGAGATCCTGGTGGAAGGGGAGTTGGGATATATTGTGACGGATGCCTCCAAGGTGTACCGGGAAAAGGTTGTCATTCCGGAAGACAGCTATCCCAAGGTTGAGGAAGCCGTGCGCTTCGCGCAGGAGACCGGCATAAACCTACTTGCCCCCGCGGTAGGGACCATTCACGGAATCGTTGAAGGGGCGCCGTTTTTTGAGGAATTGAGAATGGATCTTATCTCAAAGCTCTCCCGGGCTTTGCCCGGCATCACGCTCGTGCTCCACGGAGGATCCGGAGTTTCGCAAGACCAGGTCAAACGGGCGATCGCGCTGGGCATGAACAGCATACATATTTCAACCGATTTGCGGGTTGCATACAGAAACGCTCTTGAGGCGAAACTTCAGCAAGACAAGGACGCGATGGCTCCCTATTCGTATCTGGAGCCCGCCGCGGCTGCAGTGAAACAGCTCGTGAAGGACATGTTGATTTTGTCCGGAGCTTCTGGTAGGGTGAAAACATGACCAGCATTCAGGCAAGCCTGCGGAAAGAACAAGGCAGAAAGACAAAAGCTCTACGGGGAGCGGGAAAAGTCCCCGCTGTTTTATATGGACCCAAGACCAAATCCCAGATGATTGCCGTGGAAGAGAAGGAGTTTGAAAAAGCATTCAGGGAAGCGGGGGAGAGCACTCTTTTGGATCTTGAAGTTGGAAACCGAAAGGTGCCCGTGCTCATTCACGACGTGCAACGGGATCCTTTGCGGGGTACCGTTATACACGTTGATTTCTACGAGCCTCCGTTGGATAAGAAGGTGAAGGTTCAGCTGCCCATTGTCGCGCAAGGCGAAGCTCCCGCGGTGAAGGAGCTGGGGGGCACGCTCATTCGGCACATCCAGGAGATTGAAGTTTCGGCGCTTCCTCAGAATCTTCCCCATGAGCTCACGATCACGGTAGACGGTTTGGCCACCTTTGAAGACCGTATTCTCGTGAAAGACATACGGGTGCCGGAAGGCGTGACGATAGAACACGACCGTGACGATGTCGTGGCCCAGGTGGTTCCGGTGACCGATGTGGAAAAAGAACTTGCCGCACCCGTGGAGGAGCGCGTGGAAGAAGTGGAGAAGATCGAGAAGGAAAAGAAAGAAACAGAAGTTGAAGAGAAGGGAGAAGGGCAGCCTTCCAATGAAAAACCCTCTTCTTAAAAGATTCTTTTTTACGGCCCTGTTCCTGGTTTTTCTGCTGCCAGGATTTTTTATTGGAGCCGCAACCCCCCAGGAAGAGAAGTCTGCCTTGGAACGAGAGCTTCAGGAACTTGAGCAGCAGATTCAGCAGTACGAGCAGGATATCACAAAGACCCAGCAGGAAAAGAAAACCCTCCAGAATCAGATTGCAATCATCAAGAAACAGATCGCCAAGGTGGATCTGCAGATTTCTCAGAGCAACAAGCTTATTGGAGATCTGAAAGTGCAGATTGCGGATACCTCGTCTTCCATAGACAAGACTGGGCGGGATATTACGGACAAGAAAGTCCAGTTGGGAGAAATTCTTCAGCGAATCTACGAAGAAGACCAGAAAACCGTATTGGAAATTCTTCTTACGGGATCCGATCTCTCGGAATTCTTTGAGAATCTCGTGGCGCTTGATTCTCTCAATGCCCGAAATCGGGTTCTGCTTTTGGATATTCAGAATCTGAACGTCTATCTTCAGGACCAGAAGCAATTGCTGGAGTCGGACAAAGAAGACGAGGAGAGTTTTGTGAAGATTCAAATTCTGCAGCGTCAGCAGAACCAGGCGGCGCGGGCCGAGCAGGAAAAATTGCTTCAGCAAACGCAAGGAAAGGAAGCCGAGTATCAGCGGCTGCTGCTGGACAAAAAGAAGCGTGCCCAGGAGATACGGAGCCGCATTTTTGAAATCGTCGGCGTGCCCCAGGCGCCCACTTTCGGAGAAGCACTCGACATCGCAAAATCCGTATCGGCCCAGACGGGTATTCGTCCTGCTCTGCTGCTGGCGGTGCTCACCCAGGAGTCAAACCTCGGAAAGAACGTGGGGCAGTGCTACGTGAAGGACACAAACAAGGGGAGCGGAGTCAGGGTGACGGGAGCCGCTATTGCGAAAGTCATGAACCCCACAAGGGATATCCCCAAGTTTTTGCAGATCGTAGAGGAACTCGGCAGGGATCCTTTGAACACGCCCGTATCCTGCCCGATTCTTTCGGTTGGAGGATGGGGAGGAGCAATGGGTCCCGCCCAATTTATTCCTTCCACATGGGCGCTGTATCAGGCAAAATTTCACACTATTGCGGGTCGTCCGGTAGACCCCTGGAACATCAGAGACGCGTTTTTGGCGGCAGGAGTATATCTGAAAGATCTTGGCGGAACGAAAAATGAGTTCAGGGCCGTTATGCAATACTTTTCGGGTTCCACATGGACCAGGTATGAAGAGTTTTATGGGAAATCGGTGCTTGCCATCGCCTCTCAATACGAAGACGA
>JACPHF010000047.1 GCA_016188735.1 Parcubacteria group bacterium
CCAATTCGGTAAATTCTTTCAAGGGTATCCCTAACTTCTCCTCACAGGGAGTTATGTGCGTTCTATCGGCGCCTTTCGCAAAAGCCGGCTGGTCGAATCTTCGGAGAATAAAATCGGCGTCTATTGAGTTGAGTTTCTTGTCCGGCAGGATAAGCGCGGCGGCGATTATCAGACCCGTCAGTTCATCGCAGGTATAAATCGCCCAATCCATTTTAGATTGCGGATCCACTCCCGAATGCTCCGCATTGTGGCTCTTTATGGCGCGCATGACATCCGGTTCCAATGAACTGCCGATCTTTTCTTCCAAAACAAGCGTGTGCTTTTCCGGGCTGTCTTTGGTTAATTCATAATCGGCATCGTGGAGCAGGCCGACCAGGCCCCACTTCTCTTCATCTTCGTTAAAATGCCTGGCCAAAGCCCTCATCACGGCTTCCGTGGCCAGATGATGCTTAACCAGGTTTTGGTTCTTAACCAAGTCACCAAGAATTTTATACGCCCCATTTCTTGTCATAGTAGTAGTGCGCTCCCTGGGAGTCGAACCCAGAACCTTTTCCTTAAGAGGGAACTGCTCTGCCGATTGAGCTAGGAGCGCGTGAAACCCGGTGCGCCTGGCAGGAGTCGAACCTGCAACCTCCGGGTTCGAAGCCCGGCACTCTATCCAGTTGAGCTACAAGCGCGCGCAAGGTGATAGTACCAGAAAAATTGAATATTTCAATGGCGCGAGATAGGATGATTAAATGAAAGAGATACCGCAGGAGGTGTTGCGCGTAATGGAAGAATTGGGGCGTAAAGGGTTTGAGGCGTACGTGGTGGGCGGATGCGTGCGGGATTTGCTGTTGGGCAAGGAGCCGGAAGACTGGGACATTGCAACAAATGCGGCTCCCGAAGAGGTGCAGAAGATATTTCCCCGCACGTTTTATAAGAACAAGTTTTTCACGGTTACCGTGCTCACCGAGAGCTTAGATCCCAAGCTTGGCCAGATTGAAGTCACCGCGTTCCGGTCCGAGTTTGAGTACGAAGACAGACGGAGGCCCTCGAAAGTGGAACCCGCAAAAACCATTGAGGAGGATTTGAGCCGCAGGGATTTTACCATAAACGCCATTGCCCTGCGTCCAGGGACCGGAAAGCCATCTTTGGCTGATCCGTACGATGGCCAGAAAGATCTGAAGAAAAAGATTGTTCGCTGCGTGGGAAATCCCAAAGAACGTTTTGAAGAAGACGCTCTGCGTCTCATGCGCGCCGTGCGCTTTGCAGCCACGCTGGGATTTTCCATTGAACAAGAGACGCTTGAGGCGCTGCGTTCCCATGCGCACCTTCTGAAAGACATTTCAAAAGAGCGCATCCGCGACGAGTTTTCCAAAATTCGCATGGCAGACAGGGCGCAAGAAGGCATCGAGCAGCTGCGCGAGACAACGCTTTTACAACACATTATCCCGGAGCTTCTGGAGGGATACGGAGTTATACAAAACAAGCATCATATATATACGGTATGGGAGCACCAGGTGCGTTCTCTTGCGTATGCGGCAAAGCAAAAGTGGTCTTTGGAGGTGCGCTTGGCTTCCTTGCTTCATGACGTTGCCAAGCCCCGCGCGAAGCGGGGAGAAGGTCTCGACTCTACTTTTTACAACCATGATGCGATCGGTGGTCGTATGACGGATGATATCCTAACCCGATTAAAATTTTCCCGGAACACGACAGATTACGTGGCCATGCTCGTGCGCTACCACATGTTCTACTACAACGTAGGCGAGGTTTCAGAATCTTCCGTGCGTAGATTGCTCCGCAAGGTGGGGCCAGAACACATGGAAGATCTTTTGAAGGTGCGCATGGCAGATCGCATCGGATCCGGAGTCCCCAAAGCAGAACCCTATAAATTAAGGCATTTGCGCTATGCGATAGAAAAGGTTTCAAAAGATCCTCTATCCCCCAAAATGCTCGCGCTCAAGGGAAATGATATCATGGATATACTTAAGATCGCTCCAGGTCCCAAGATTGGGCAGATTCTTGCGGTCGTGCTGGCAGAGGTTCTTGAGGATCCCGCAAGGAATTCAAGAGAAACGCTGGAAGTGAGAGTTCGAGAGCTCGGAAAGCTGGATGACACCGCATTGTCCCGTCTGGCAAAAGAATCCCAGCGGGCCGTGGAAAAAGTGGCTACGAAAATGGACGACATGGTAAAACAAAAGTACTGGGTAACATAGCTCTATGGCGTACACTTCCAAAACATACGCATTGATAAACAAAAAAGATAAAAGACACCTGCAGGAGGTGCTCAAATATCTTGTGCCGAGGCGCGAAGAAAAGATTCTGGAAATCGGATGCGGCCGCGGATTCGTGGTGCGAGAGCTCCAGAACGTGAGTCCCGAGACGTACGGCATTGATGTGAATCCGAATTCCATTGAACACGGCGTCGCAAGCAATCTGAAAGCAATGGATGCGGAACGTCTGGAGTTTGACGACGCAAGCTTTGACAAGCTATATTCGTTTCACGTCATCGAGCACGTTCAGAACGTCAGAAAAGCCCTGGAAGAAATGGAGCGGGTGCTGCGTCCGGGCGGCAGGATGCTCCTGGTATATCCCGCAGAACCCATCCGCGGACTCTTCTCCATTCCGGCTGCCGTGGTTCTTTTCAAGAATCCGTTCCGAGCCCGTGAAGTCCATCTTCGCAAGCTGAATCCTAAGCGCATACAGGAACTGATAGCAGGCACGAAACTGGAGCACAAAGAAAGCAAGTTTTCTTTCTTCAGTTCTCCGCAATATTTCACGGTTTTGCAAAAGCGCTTAGGTTAATCGGGGAGTAGTATACCGGCAGTACGTACGCTTCGGGTGCGTGAAGACCGGGTTCGATTCCCGGCTCCCCGACCATGAAAAGGAGCATGTTTTAGCGCCTCATTATTGAGGCCCTGGCTGCTTTTCCCTTACGGGTAAGAGAAGCGATGAAAAATGTTGCAATCGTGATTGAGCAAGAACCCCGCCGGGGGAAATCGGGCGAAGTCGGCATCAAAAGGCACGAGACGTTACTGGGTCTTTACCAGGGCATTCCGTTAATTGAACGGGATTCGGGGTATTCCGGGGTGCTGCCGGACAAAATCACCATTTTTCAAAAACCAATCGAAGCATTGGGCGGAAAAAGCGAAGAAAATCTGAAAGTACTTGTGACTGAAGTGGTGTGGCACGAAATCGGCCATCACTTCGGTCTGAGCGATCTTGAGCTTAATCTCCTTATCAAGGAGAAAAATACGAAATTACTTCCTCGATGTTGAGTCCTGGTTTTATATTGGTCGCATAAA
>JACPHF010000001.1 GCA_016188735.1 Parcubacteria group bacterium
GTTTTCTAAAAATACATTTTTTTTTTTTTTTATTTTGAATTTTGACCTGACGTAATTGCCCATTTCTGCCGGGCCGCCTAAGTCAAAATGAAAGTTTTTCTGTCCATGAAATTCTCCCAGGTCAATGGTATGCATGACAGCGTTTGGACCATAGAAACTATATTTTAGGTTTTGCGTTGCTTCATCAACCGAGCCTTTGGTAACATACTGAGGCAGGACCGATTCTTCTGTTTCCCTGACGACTTCTTGCAGACAAACAATGTCTGCTTTCTGTTCTTGCAAAAACTTGGTTAATTTTGAATTATTTGCCTCAAACAAGGCTACGTTTAGCGATAACAGTCTTATATTCATGGGGTTAGTAGTCGTAGCTTGCCACCAGGAGATTGTTAGAGTCGTAGAGAAGAATCTGATCGTGGCCGGGGCGCATGAAGCGTTCTGATTCCGTATAGACGTGCCATTCGTTGCCCAGGAAAGAGGACGTGTTCTTGTAGCCCTGCACGCATGTCTCATAGCTCAGATGCGCGTCCAGGAAACTTCTGCATTCCAGGTCTCCGGCAACCTGGCTTCCCGCGTAGTTCGGTTTCTTGCAGTAAGGAAGCTGGAGAACATAGTCCTGGCAGGTCGGAGAAAGATACGCAATGGAAGATCTCTGTACCGGAAAATCGGGACAGCTGGAAGGGACCGAGACCGGGAACGTGCGGGTTGCCGCAAAATATCCGAAGCATTGGTTTGGCCGGAATGTCATGCCCTGCACCAGGGGATTTGCGGTTTCCGTTATCACCACGCTTACGTTATTCCCCATGCGGATATCCTCGGTTGGATTCGGCCCTGTGGGCAGATATAGTCTTACTCCGCGCGGAATGATAAAGTCGTCTGTCTTTCCCTGAAGCTTCCAGCCGGTCACGGAGATTGATTCTGCGGAAGCCGAATAACCAGAGAGAGAAATTCTTCCTGCCTGAGAGGAGCTTGGCGCCTGAACGTTTGCAATGGATATTTTGCCAAAATATGGAGACACCCGGACCGTGAAGGTTCTGGAGGCCGGGGTCGCGTCCACTTCGTTCCCGAGTTTTGAGCGCACGAGAAATCGGTATGTTTTGATGCCTCCCGGAAGCGTAGCTGTTCTTTTCTGTTCCGAGGAGGCCTGCCATGAGCTGTCAAACCCCTCTATTTTTGTTTCAAAGAGGAGCGCGTTCGAGGAACTGCTCTGGGGGCCCCGGCCCGAGAACTTAAATGTTACGGTGGTTCCGTTCAAAAGTTTTGTATTGTTTTCGGGCCCTTCGGTAATGAAGGTATCAAGGCGAGAGTTCGTGGGCTGCGTATCTTGCTGGAGATATGATCCTCCTTGTTCCTGGGAAGAAGTTCCCCACCCAAGGATTGAAAGCACGTTTGGAAAATCAAACCCGGGAAGGTCAAGGCGCGAGGTTGCGGCTCCAATCGCAAGGATGATGAGAAGGGGAATGACAAGGTATTGCATGCTTTTATCCTACCATTTTTTTGCTACAATGCGACCATGAAAAAGAAACGAGTCATTGTGTTCGGCATTTTTGACGGCATCCACGAAGGCCACCGTTTTTTGTTTGAGCAGGCAAAAACATACGGAGACGAACTGATTGCGGTGGTGGGAAGGGACGAATTCGTGCGTTCCGTAAAAAAGAAAGAGCCAAAGCTTCCAGAACAAGAACGCGTGCGCCTGGTAAACAGGGAACCCAAGGTAAATCATGCGGTGCTGGGAGACGAGATCCTGTCTTCCTGGAAGGTGCTTGAACGGCTTAAACCAGACGTTATCTGTTTGGGATATGACCAGGATGCGCTTGCCGAAGATCTCGCCAGGTGGATGGAAGAGCGCGGGGTATCAATTGGCATTGTACGGGGTCTTTACAAAAGCCCAATGGGCAAGGTATGATAAACGTTGAATGACTGTTGGAAAACCCCATGGAATTTCACATTAGTTTGAAACCCGAGATCATAGCTACCATCGCTGGACTTCCCATTTCCAAC
Organism: Parcubacteria group bacterium; assembly: GCA_016188735.1. Lineage (GTDB taxonomy): Bacteria > Patescibacteriota > Minisyncoccia > Minisyncoccales > UBA10102 > JACQLT01. The sequence goes on from JACPHF010000001.1 coordinate 1,999, forward strand.
AGTTTCGTACTCTCCGTATTGACCGCATTCCTGCTTCTCTCGTGTGGTTTTTTTGCCGTTTGGCAGCTCAAACGGGTGCCGGGCCGCATCCAAAACGGAACCGAGATCGTGGTGGACGGCATTCTGAATTTCATGTCTCAGACCCTTGGAGACCGGGAACAGGCAAAAAAGTTTTTTCCTCTTGTGGCAACGATTTTCCTCTTCATTCTCGTGAACAATTGGATGGGGCTGGTGCCCGGAGTCGGATCTTTTGGCGCATATGAGGAGACAGCCGTCGGAGAGCCTGCGTTTGTGCCGTTTTTCAGATCCGCAAACAGCGATCTCAATACCACGGTTGCCTTGACGCTGGTTACCATGATCGCCATTCAGCTGTACGGCATACGGCGGCTCGGATTTCTGGGCCACGTTTCCAAGTTTTTTACGTTTACCAAAGGACCCATTTATTTCTTCGTGGGCATTCTGGAGCTCATAGCCGAGTTTGCCAAGGTGATTTCTTTCTCTTTCCGTCTTTTTGGGAACATCTTTGCTGGAGAAGTTCTTTTGGTCATCGTGATGACGCTGGTTCCCCTGGTCGTTCCGTTTCCCTTTTTGATGCTTGAATTGTTCGTGGGGCTGGTGCAGGCGCTTGTTTTCGCCATGCTTGCCATGATATTTGCGAAGATAGCAACCGAAACCGCACACTAAAGGTCAAAAATAACAAACACATAATTCATAAACCCATTATGGAATTAGAAGCAGTCAAGTCGCTCGCAGCCGCACTGGCAATAGGCGTTGGAGTCATAGGCCCCGGCATCGGCATCGGGATATTGGCGGCCAAGGCAATGGAGGCAATCGGAAGAAATCCGGAAGCCACCCCCAAGATTCAAACCGCCATGATCTTGGCCATAGCCTTCACGGAAGCCATCGCGATTTACGCCCTTGTGGTAGCGCTGATTATTAAATTCGTTTAGTGTTTCACGCCAAGCACTATGGCAGAGCTTTTAGGGAGTCTTGGAATCAACGGGAAACTTCTGATAGCCCAGATAGTCAATTTTCTGCTGGTGTTCTGGCTGCTCCAGCGCTTCGTATTCAAGAGACTGCTGGATTTCATTGAGAATCGAAAGCGCGAAATCGCTAAGGGATTGGAGTTCAAGGCGGAAGCCGAGCGAGAAGTCGAGCACACGAAAGAAGTGCTGCATAGGGCGCAGGCAGAAGCCCAGCAGGTTTTTAGAGAAGCCAAGAAGCTGTCGCAGGCCATGGAACAGGAGCAGTTGAACCAGGCCAAGGTGAAAGCCGAAGGGATCGTGAAGTCTGCGAAAGAGCAGGCCTCCCGGGAACAGGAAGCGGCCCTCAAAGAACTCCAAGGGCAGGTGAGAGGCATGGCGTTTGCGGCGGCAGAACGCGTGCTGGCGAGAACGATAAGCAAAAAAGATCAAGAAAAACTTACGGAGGAATTGCTCCATTCCGCAGCAACCTATGCAGGTAAGGAATAAGAACATACGGAGATACGCGAGCGCCCTGGCAGGTTCTCTCGCAAAGGCCAAGACCAGGAAGGAAGCCGCGGCCATGCTGGATAACTTCTTTTCACTCGTAAAACGCCGGGGGCATGCGAAGTTCTTGCGCACCGTGCTGATTGAGGTTCAAAAAAAATACGAAGCAAGGGGCAGAAAACCGGCAGAAATGGTAAGCGCGGCCCCTCTTTCTTCGGCCAGCAGAAAAAAGACGCTTTCATTATTGAAACGCAAAGGATTTGGTACTCCCGCTTGGCGCGTGAGCCCGGAATTGCTTGCGGGATCCGCGCTCTTTCTGGGAAATGAATATTTGATGGACGGGACGCTGAGAGAAAAACTGCGCCGCATATTCCTCTGATTATATGGAAAAAGATTTTATCATCGAGCTTTTACAAAAACAGATCCAGGGAGCCGATCTCAAGCCAAAGGCAGAGGAGATCGGCAGAATCGTGAGCGTCGGAGACGGCATTGTTTCCATTGAAGGACTGCCGAACGCCATGTTTTCCGAAATGATCCTCATCTCTTCCTGGCCCGCAAATCCCGACCAGGCTCCCGTGGCGGCCCTTATCTTAAATCTCCAGGAATATGTGGTGGAAGCCGTGGTGCTGGGAGAAGACGTGAAAGTTCGCGAAGGAGACATCGTGAGGCGCACGGGACGCGTGCTCTCAATCCCGGTTGGAGAGGCGCTTTTGGGCAGGGTAATAAACCCCTTGGGAAAAGAGTTGGATGACAAAGGCGCGCTCAAAAAAGAAGGTCTTTCTTCGCTGCCGTTGGAGCGCAAGGCCCCTTCGGTCATGGCCAGGGAACCGGTGAATATTTCATTGGCCACAGGGATTAAGGTCATAGACGCAACATGCCCCATAGGCCGCGGCCAGCGCGAACTTATCATCGGAGACCGGCAAATCGGAAAAACCGCCCTTGTGCAGGACGTCATTCTCAACCAGCTCAATGTGCCCGCAAAGACGCGGCCAATCTGCGTTTATGTGGCCATTGGACAGAAAGCTTCCAAGATTGCAAAACTCGTTCGCGACCTGGAAAGCAGGGGAGCCATGGATTATACCTGCGTGGTGGCGGCCAGTGCCGCGGACCCGGCTTCCCTCTGGTACCTGGCTCCTTTTGCAGGATGCACGATAGGAGAATATTTCCGCGACAAGGGAAAAGACGCCCTTGTCATTTACGACGATCTTACCAAGCATGCGTGGGCATGGCGTCAGATAGCGCTTCTCTTGAAGCGGCCGCCGGGACGGGAGGCGTATCCCGGAGACATTTTTTATCTTCATTCCCGCCTGCTGGAGCGCGCGGCAAAACTTTCCAAGGAACAGGGCGGGGGATCGTTGACCGCGCTGCCCATTGTTGAAACCCAACTCGGAGACATTTCAGCGTACATTCCCACGAACGTCAT